>JBFGQG010000491.1:0-3018 GCA_041564295.1 Anaerolineales bacterium
CGTCCATCAATGCAAGCGTAGAGCCGCAGACCGACCCCATTGATGTCGAACCGTTGGAAGACAGAGCTTCAGAGACCAGGCGGAGCGTGTATGGGAATGTATCCTCGCTTGGGATCACAGGTTCGAGCGCGCGCTCGGCGAGAGCGCCGTGACCGACCTCACGTCGCGAGGCGCCGCGCAGCGGGCGGGTCTCGCCGACGGAGAAGGGCGGGAAGTTGTAATGGTGGATATAGCGCTTGCGATCAGTGGGCGTCAGGTTGTCCATTTCCTGTGCGTCGCGCGGAGTACCGAGTGTCGCAAGGGTAAGAATCTGCGTTTCGCCGCGGGTGAACAGGCCGGAGCCGTGCGCACGTGGGCTGAAATCCACCTCGCACCAGATCGGTCGAATCTCTTTTGTATTGCGTCCGTCAGGGCGCTTTCCATCGTTGAGGATACGGGAGCGGACGACTTTTTTGTAGACCGAGTCGAACGCGCCGGCGATATCCTCAGCTTTGGGGCCGGTTTCTTCTTCGCTTGCAAGCGATTCCACGGCCTCAGCCTGGAGCGATGCGATCGCCGTATTGAGCTCAACTTTAGTATCGTAAGTTTCGAGCGCTGCGGACATCTTCTCCCCGAAGTGGGACTGGACCAGCTCCTTCAAGCTTTCTTCAGCAGCGAAACGGGGGTAGTCATCCCGCTTGGCTTTGCCGACTTCAGCGGCCATTTTCAGCTGCAGGTCGATCATGGGCTGGATGGACTTGTGTCCGAGTTCGAGCGCCTGGACCATCACTTGTTCAGGGACTTCCTTGGCGCCGCATTCGACCATGAGGATCGCGTCGCGTGTGCCGGCGATGCGCAGGTCGAGGTCCGATTCGTCCATCTGGGCGAAGCTTGGGTTGATGACAAACTCGCCGTTGATGTGCCCGACGCGCACAGCGCCGACCGGGCCGCCCCAGGGGATGTCTGAGATCATGATGGCTGCTGAAGCAGCGTTGATGCTCAGGACATCGATGGGGTTTTCATCGTCTGCAGAGAGAGCGTACAGGATCACCTGGACGTCGTTTCGCATGTCCTTTGGGAAGAGCGGGCGAAGCGGGCGATCGGTCAGGCGTGCAGTGAGGATCGCATGTTCAGATGGGCGTCCCTCACGGCGGAAAAAGCCGCCAGGGATGCGCCCACCGGCGTACATGCGCTCTTCATAGTCAACGCTCAAAGGGAAAAAGCTGATGCCTGCTCGCGGTTCATTGCTCATGGTGGCCGTGGCGAGAACGAGCGTATCGCCAACGCGCAGTGTGACTGCACCACCTGCCTGTCCGGCGACCTTGCCGGTTTCGACAGTTATGGGAAGCCCACCTACCATGGCCTGATATTGTTTTGATTCTGGTTTCATTCGTTTACCTCCGAATGGTTTGATGACCACAGCCTGTTAATGGTTGAACCGCAGTGTGCGCACGCGCGCAACTGCATTTTCACAAACGCAACGAACAGAAGTCTTGGTCAAATTCTATTTTTCCCCCGGGTCAGGAACTGGGAGCTGACCACAAATCAATTTATGGTCAGCCTCCAATACCTAACTCCGAGGATCTCCGTATATACGGCCACATTCAGGACTGAAGAGAAATGGTTGTGGCCATCCCCATTTCGAATGCCTGACCTGTATGATCCAGATCGGGCCTTCGAAATGTTCCTGAGCGGCATAAAATGAGATGGCCTGCTGGCCATCTCATCAGGTATTCTTATTTGCGGCGGATGCCGAGGCGATCCGTTACGGCGATGAACTGGCTGTAGTTCTTGCGCCGAAGATATGCCAGAAGCCGGCGGCGCTGACCCACGAGTTTCAGCAGGCCACGGCGGGAAGATTCATCGTGCTTGTGCTTCCTCAGATGGTCTGTAAGCTGGGTGATCCGTTTGGTCAGAATGGCAATCTGGACCTCGGGCGAACCCGTGTCCGAATCGTGCCGGTGATATTCCTGGATAATCTCGTCTTTTACATTTTTATCAAGTGTCATGACGTCTGCTACTCCTTTCGTAGATTTGTTTTGCAGGTCTCCAACCCGGCAGCCGAAGCCGCCTGAGTGGCCTAGTCAGGGAAGGATTATACCACCAAATTCAGACCTCGTAAGAGGGTGAGTTATGGTCCTCGACCCGGGCAGAATAGACTTTCAACGCCCTCTTTTATATTCCTCTGGTACAATGCCTCGTATGTTCGCCAGCATGTTTCCTCCTGGCATTCCCGTGTCCAAGCGCATTTTCGACTATTTATTGACCCTGCTGCTGCTGCCTCTCATTTTGTTAGTGATGGCGATCGTGGCATTGCTTGTTTGGATGATCCACGGTGCTCCGGTGATGTTCAGGCACGTCCGTCCGGGTTATAAAGGGAGGCCGTTTACGCTGGTCAAATTCCGGACGATGCGCGATGCATTTGACAAAGAAGGAAGAGCACTGCCAGATGAAGACCGCCTGACGCGGTTCGGACGTTTTCTGCGGTCGACGAGTCTGGATGAGCTCCCAGAGCTGATTAATGTGCTGAGGGGGGAAATGAGCTTGATTGGGCCGCGCCCGCTCCTGACGCAGTATCTCGACCGCTACACACCGGAACAAGCCCGCAGGCACGACGTGCTTCCGGGAATGACGGGTTGGGCGCAGGTAAACGGCCGAAACAATGTTTCCTGGGAGGAAAAATTTGAACTCGATGTATGGTACGTCGATAACTGGTCACTCGGGCTCGATGTCCGCATCCTCCTTCAAACGATCGGAAAGGTCCTGGCAATGGAAGGTATAAACGAGCCAGGGAATGCGACGGCACGTGAATTCCTGGGGTCAGATCCGGTCAACTATGATTAGCCACTGAAAGAACACCGCCGATGGATATTCCGTTTCTTGGAGAGATCGCTGCATTGATCACAGCGGTCAGTTTCGGCTTTACAGCCACATTCTTTACATTTGCCGGAAGAATGGTCGGTTCCGAAATGGTGAACCGCAGCCGCCTGCTCGTGGCCTTGATCCTGCTGATAAGCGTGCACCTCGTTCTTTACGGGA
>JBFGQG010000492.1:0-3014 GCA_041564295.1 Anaerolineales bacterium
CTTGTCCCTCTCCTGCACTACCTGGCCATCCCCAGCCTGGCGATCAATATCGTTTATGCCGTCTTACTTTACCGGCGCGCTGTTCGTTTGGGCGTCAGTCCCTGGAAGCTGACCTGACGAGCTTAAGCTCATAAGGCAGGCCAAGCATTTCAAACCCTTCACGCGCCTTCTGGAAATGAACTGCCATCACCTCCGGATTTAGCCCCAATTCCCGGCGGCCCATCTCGAGGTGCAGGCGGGCCAGTTCGTACGGCAAATCGAGCTCTTCAGCAATAGTGATCCCTTTCTCCCAACGTTTTCGTGCATTCGCCGGCTTTCCGGACAGATAATCGAACAGCCCAGCAAGGAGTGCGTGGCCGGGTCTACCTATCGCGAATGTCCTTGCAAATCTTCCCAGGCCGTCAACGACGGATTTCGACCGGCTTTGCGCTTCCGTGCTGTTCGGATCTGCCTCCCATAATCCTAAATAGGCATCGGCCGTTGAGAGATAGCCCGGCAATGTAAAGAAACTCGCCTGGAATGCGCCGCCCATCTGCTCTTCAGCCCGTTTGCCGGCAGCCAGGCTTTCCTCTGATGAGCCGTAGCGCGCTTCCTGCAGGCTCTGCAGCCCGTTCATATTAAAAATGAGTTGTTCGTCCGTAATCGCGTTTGCACCCAAGAATAACTGCTTCATCTCTTCAAGGATTGAATCACTTTCTTCCGTCCGCCCGAGAAAATGCGCCGAATACGCTAATCCGAATAATGCATAGGCCTGAAACCGGGTGTCACGAATCTTAATTGCAGACTGAAGCAGCGTTTCCGAAGTGGCGATGCACGCATTAAATTCTGCGTGAATGTATTGAAGGATCGTTAAATGCTGGAGACCATCGTTGTGGCGCCGTGTTGAACCGAGCTGCAAACCTGTGTCCATCAAGGCCTGGGATGTCAAGCTAGCTTCTTCCCAGCGTCCCCGTCCGATCATGATGCCGCAATGAACCAGCAGGAGAAACGCGTGTGACCGCAGGCTCATCACTCGATGGTTTACATCATGCGCTCTTTCGAAATAAGCCTCCGAAAACCCGTCAAAACCGATGAAGTAAAAGAACGGTCCGGCGCCTGCATATGCTTCCACCAGCTCAGGGGATTCTTCTGCCATTTCCGCAAGATTAAGGGAATTAAACGTCAGATAGATGGAGCGCAGTAGATCACCAGAGTGGTAATACACTTCAATCAGCCGCTGGCTCGCCCGGCTGGAGGCCTGGAGAATTCTGCTCTGTTCTGCCTTCCGTTGAAGAAAGGCCTTAGGCGCGATGCGGTGAAGGTTTTGTTTAAGGAAGACACGAAGGACAGGGAAAACGGATCGGAGTCCGGGTTCCGGGACCTGGTGCCCCAGAAGCCGGAGACCTTCCTCAAGGTGCTTTCTGGCCTGTGTGTACTTCGTCCAATACACACAGGCCTCACCTGCCTGCAGTTCCCAGAAGGCACGGCGTTCGACCGGGTTTGAACCTCCAGCGATCGCATCCAGCTGGATCGCTTGGGTGAAGAAAGTCACAGCTTCTTCATGCGCGAAGTTTTTCAAGGCTTCCACTCCGGCTTTTTCATAATAATCGATCGCCTTCGCTGTATTCTCAGCACGTGCCCAATGGAAAGCCATCAGCGTGTAATAGGAACTGGGATTCTCTGCAAACCGGTTCTCGTACCATTCGGCGGCCCGCCGGTGAAGCATCTTTCGCTGGATGTGGGTCATCGTCTGGTAGACGACTCCGTGCGTGATGCTGTGTTTGAAGATATATCTCAGGCTGGGTTCGATCGCTTCTGGCTGGACGAGGTCAAGATTCCCGAGGAAATCCAGGTGTTCTTTCAATGGCAGGTCTGTTCCCTTGGCCGACGGGTGAATATCTCGCAGGGTCTGGACAGGAAAAATACGCCCGATGACGCTGGCAGTTTTCAGGATCAGCTGTTTGTGAGTGTCCAGGCGGTCTATCCGGCTGGTGATAACGCCCTGCACCGTCAACGGGAAATCCAGGTCTACGAGACTCGTCACGCCTCCTTTCAATATCCCCTGCCCATTCTGAATCTGCAGTATTCCCGCATCGCGCAGAGCATATGTCAGTTCTTCTATGAAAAAAGGGTGGCCTTCAGCGGCGCTCGTGACCATCTTGATCAGGGGGTCCGCCACATGTTTGATCTTCAGGCGGTGCAGGATCAATTCAGCAGTTTGTGCTTCGTTCAATCGCCCGATTTCGAGCACAAGGTTCTTCGGATCGTTTTTCAGCTGGACGAATTCAGGCGCGTGGTCGGATCCCGCTTCGCGCGGCCGGCTGCTGAGAACGAGCAGCGCCCAGGGAATCTCCACCTCAATGTTGCTGATCAGGCTCCATGAAGCAGAGTCGAAGTACTGGCAATCGTCGAGGATAAGGACGGCCGGACTGTTTTTCAGCGCGTCCTTCAGCAGAGTCACGAGCAGGTCGCGGGTGGAGTTGGCCCTGCCTTCGCTGTCCATCTGCAGGGTTTGCTTCGTTTCAGGGAGATTGATTGACAGGACGCGGTTCAGCAGCGGCGCTAATGTAGAAAGACCGGATTGTTCCAGGCGTTCGACAACCTTTTCCTGCACCATCGCGAGCGTTTCATTGTCATCGATCCCAAAAATGACCTGGAAGATTTGACGCCAGACAAAGTAAACCGTCGATTTCTCAATGGCGTTCCCGTTTCCCTGAAAAACTGGAATTTTCATCTGGTGGACTTCGGCTGACCATTGTTCGAGAAGTATCGATTTTCCGATACCAGGCTCGCCTTCGATGATGACGGTCCTATGCATCCCCTGCAGAGTATCCGTCAATGCGCTACGCAGCAGGCCCAACTCTTTTTCCCTACCGACGATCATCTGCCCGGGACTCGCGCCTCGTCCGTGGCGATGGCTGTGGCGCTTTAGCGAAAAAACCGAAACATTGGACAATACGCCTTTCAGCGCGTGGTTCCCACGGTCTTCGCTATCAAACTCGGATGACACAACCCGCCTGACCCTTTCGGTTACC
>JBFGQG010000493.1:0-2997 GCA_041564295.1 Anaerolineales bacterium
ATCACGAAAGCCTGGACGAGCGCAGCCAGGATCCCTGACCCTGCAAACCGCACAAGCGTTCCTGCCGGTTTTCCATCTGACAAATACCCGGCAACAGAGAAAGCAAAGACGGCCGGAATCAGAAAAAATCCGATCGTCCACGCGCCGAGAACGACGAAAGCCAGAAGGATTCCGGAAGCCAGCCAGGGGACTAACGGCCAGGTGCGCCGGAAAATGCTGTAGGCAGCTACTAAACCGACCAGCGCGATTTCAATGAAGTACAGTCCGGGTAGTGGAAACAACGGGTCCTGGCCGAATGCAAAAACAATTGGGACGACAAACACATTCACGGCCCCAAGGAACCCCAGTGCATCTATCAATTTGTTTTTCATGGTCAACTATCTCCATCGGCAGTTGTGACAGCGCCTGAGTGGGAGGATCAATAATCTTATTTCTTGGAGGGGGAAGAGACGGTTTTCGGTGAAATTTCGACCCGGTCACGGCCTCCTGATTTCGCACGATAGAGCGCGGCATCGGCCGACTTGAGAAGCTCGGCTCCGGTTTTACCGTGTTCCGGATAAAAGGCAACTCCGACTGATAATGTGATCGATTTTGGGATCTCGTTATTGGGCTTCAGGTAGAAAAATCTAAATGTCTCCCTGAGCTGTTCGATTCGAGCAAGGGTGCCTTTTGGGGAGGCGTCGGGCAGTATCAAGAGGAATTCGTCCCCACCATAGCGGCAGGCGACGTCGCTCCCGCGAAAATTGGATCGCAGAAAACGTGCCATGGCGCGCAGGACCTCATCTCCGGCAGTGTGTCCGGAGGTATCGTTGATCGACTTGAAATAGTCGATATCCAGGATGACGAGACCGACCGGCGAGTTGTTCCTTCTGGCCCTGCGGATTTCACGCCTGAGAGCTTCTTCCATAAAGCGGCGATTGAACAGGTCCGTGAGAGGATCGCGTAAGGACTGTTCGCGAACGGCTTCTTCAGCCTTTTTTCGGAGGGTGATATCCGTGGACACATTGCACATCGCGTAGACTTCACCGGAAGAGTCGCTTAGAGGAAACTTAACGGACAGGTAGGTGTGTGGACCATCCTCCTGCTGTATCGTTTCTTCTGTTTCCAGCGGTTGCCTGGTCTGGAGAACATATTGATCTTTCGTGCTGAAGGCATCGGCCATGTGTTTCGAGAAAATATCGTAGGTTGTCTTTCCAATAATTTCATGGCGTGGAAGATCGACGAGATCCTCGTAGAGATGGTTTACGACGAGGTATTGGCCCTCTTTGTTTTTGATATAAATAAATGCCGTGGAGTTATCGAGAATGTCCTGGAGCTGCCCAGCGCTTTCGGCCAGCTGCCGTGTCTGTTTTTCGATCAACTGCATATCGTTCTGGTTGATCAGGCTGACGATTATACTGAGTACCGAAACGGCAAATATGAAACCCATCAGGCTTGGCCAGTTATAAATCGCAAGTACGGGGTCTTGAGAGAGAATAAATAGCGCGACCAGTTGTCCGGCTGCAATCAGCCCGGTCACTGCTACCGGCAGCAAAAGGCTGCATAAAATAATCGAAAGGCTGACGTACACGAGCGGGATAAAATCATTTTGCAGAATTTGCGAGTCGATTAGGATTGTCCCCCAGGGTCCGATTATGGCGCCGAGTACTGTTAGAGAGGTTGAGATGCGGTAGCGACCGAACTGGCCAAGTAGATAGGCAGCCAACCAGGCGGTGACGAGACCCAGGATGAGCACGGAGTACCCAGTTCTCCGTGGAGTGTTCTCGTTGACAAGGATGGTCAGGACCAATCCCATGCTGGCAAGCACGATGAGCGTTAGCTGCAGCCAGGAGAGAAAACGAGAACGGCGGTAGTCCGCGACGGATTGATGTTTGAGCGGCATGCTGAGGTTAAAGATCAGCGTTTTGAAGGAGAATGGATTTTGACGACTACTGCCGTTCCGCATCAGATGACCCTAGTCTTTAGAATCAGGTTGGGTTTTTTTCCTGATTCTGTGACCTAATTATGGCACATTTTTTGAGCGGGAAACCGGGATATTCGGGTATTGGTATTTTTTCTAAACCTTTGACAGTATTTATTTCAACAAATGTGAGTAAGGCACGCAATTAATTTCGATATAACTTCGTTCATCCTGAGAATGGACGTTAACAGGTCGCTTCAATGCGATCAACGATTTTATACTGTCGATCAGGGAAAATGTATTGTTTAACGGATCGTTGGGACCTCTGTTTTCAGGGCACGATCACAAGCCAAGATGCCCAACTTGTGGACGGCTCAACTTCATTTTCCCCGTCATGGTAGCTTTCGGAATTGTAAATTTCTTGATAAATTTCGTATTCTCCAGACTCCCAATTATCGATAACAAAATAGGGGTTATAACAATCCCACCCATCATCAGATGTGTAATAATCTTCCACAATCTTGCTTTCCGGAACAACCTCGCCATTGAATTCAAAATGAGTAAAGACATAATTCGAGAGTATCTCCTGTAATAATTCAAGAGTTACCGCACACGTCCCAGACCAGCCCACAATTAGAGGATACGGATCGGAAAGGACAACAGGGATTGTTTCACCGTTATCAAAATATTCGCTTAGTTCTTCAGATGTCCATTGCTCAACGGCGGTTGCACCAACACCCTTAGCTTCACCGTTATCCGATAAAAGCTGAGCCTCTGCCGGGTCTAGAATAAACGGGCCGGTAATTGTTGGTGTGGGTGCAGGGGTCGAGGTCGGGGTGCGTGTCGATGTCGGAACTACTGTTGGAACGCTGGTTGCGGTTGGAATTGTCGTTGGAATCCTGGTTGAAGTTGGAGATGTCTTTTGACCGGAAATTGGAGCAGACTCCTGGGTTGAAGCCAGATTTCGATTTCCAATAAAATTCACGGAGAGAACGATGCATGTCGCGGATAGAACGAGGAAACCTATTGAACCGATGCCAATGAGCAGGCCTTTCGGTACCGGTTTTCTTTCTTTCGACGATTGTAATTTGCGTTCA
>JBFGQG010000494.1:0-2989 GCA_041564295.1 Anaerolineales bacterium
GAGCATTATCGATCAATGAGTCGACAGCTTCCTGGAGCATGCGCTTCTCGTTGCGCACGATAACGTCCGGTGCTCCCAGCTCGAGCAGGCGCTTGAGGCGATTATTGCGGTTGATGACCCGGCGATAGAGATCGTTGAGGTCGGAGGTGGCGAAGCGGCCGCCGTCGAGCTGGACCATCGGCCGGACTTCCGGCGGGATGACCGGCAGGACGGTCAGGACCATCCACTCAGGGCGGTTCTTCGACCGGCGGAATGATTCGACGACGTTAAGCCGCTTGGTGGCCTTGCGGCGCTTCTGGCGGCTCTTGGTGGTGCGCAGCTCGTGCCAGAGCTCATCAGAGAGCTGGTCGAGGTCGAGGCGGCGGAGTATATCGTAAAAAGCCTCTGCACCCATATCTGCGCGGAATACCTGGCCCCAGCGCTGGCGGAGTTCGCGGTAGCGGTTCTCGCCCATGAAGGTCAGGGGACGCAGTTCGAGTAACTCGTCGCGCATGCGCTTGATCTCGGCGCGGGCGACCACGGACTGTTCTTCCAACTGGTCGCGCAGCTGACCGATGGCCAGGTCTGATTCGGCCTTGATCGAATCCATTTCGTTCTTCAAGATCTCGATCTCGTTCTGCTTCTGGCCTTTCAGTTCGTTCTCGAGGTTCTCGAGGGCTTCCTTGACGATCGTCTGGACGCGGGAAAGGTGCTGGTTGCCAATTTCCTCGCCGACCTGGGCGATGATCTGCCCGACGGCTTCGAAGACGATCTCTTTGCGGATGACTTTTCCGCTGCGGCGCTGCAGGTCAGCTTCGAGGCGCTGGCCTTCGTTGATCATCGGTGACAGCTTTGAGGCAATCTCATCGTTATATCGTGTTTCCACTGCCGCAATTTGTTCTTTCTTTGCCGCAATCGTCCGGTCCCGCATACCTTTGAGTTCAGCGATTTTCTCGTTGGACTTCGAGCCCTGTTCGCGTTCGACCGTATCCAGGTCTTCATCCAGGCGCTTCAGCGCTTTTTCACGCGCTTCTTCGTCGACGTAAGTGACGACGTACTGTGCAAAATAGAGCACGCGTTCGAGGTTGCGGCGGGAAATGTCGAGAAGGAGCCCCATGTAGGAGGGAACCCGGCGTGTGTACCAGACGTGTGCAACCGGGGCGGCCAGTTCGATGTGGCCCATGCGCTCGCGCCGGACGGATGAGCGGGTGACTTCGACGCCGCACTTGTCGCAGGTGATGCCTTTATGACGAATGTTCTTATATTTTCCGCAATAACATTGCCAGTCGCGGGAAGGCCCAAAGATCGCTTCACAAAAAAGGCCGTCTTTTTCCGGACGGAGCCGGCGGTAGTTGATTGTTTCAGGTTTGGTGACTTCACCGTACGACCAGCTGCGGATAATCTCCGGCGAAGCGAGACTGATGCGGAGAGCAGTCAGATTTTTTGTTTCCACTCGTGCGCCTCCTGGGGGTGTGGCAGGATATAAACAAACAAAAGCAAGCACTCAAGAGCAGTCTCTTAAGCGCTCGCTACAGGGGAATGGTTTCGTTGTCAAAAAATTATACAATGTAGTTGCCGCGAAATCAAGTGCTGTGTATTTGAATCGCATTAAAAGAGCCGCCAGGACGATAAAGTATGGTTTTAAGAGAATCCGCCGGGATGATCTGTCCTGAAAGCCTTTACAGGCGTCTTTTACTGCTCCAATCAGCTGACCAAAGTGGCCGTAACGGTGATTTCGGATACTGCAGCAAGAGCCCGAGAGATCGGGCAGTTTTGCTTGGCGACGGCAACCTCTTTATCAAAAGCTTCTTTCGAAATGCCCGGGACATCCGCCGTCGTTTCCAATTCAATTTTTTCGATCAATGGCCCGGTTTCATCCCGGCCAAAATGGACTCGCGCGTTCGTGTGCAGCTTCACTGGGACGAAGCCTGCATTCGTCAGTCGAGAGCTCAAAAACATTGTGAAACAACCTGCATGGGCAGCACCAATCAATTCTTCCGGGTTGGTCCCAGGGACATCTCCAAAGCGGGTTCCCCATGTATATGGTATGTCAAATGCACCACTATTGACTTTCATGTTCCCCTTACCTTCCTTAAGAGAACCCTCCCAGGTGGTTTCAGCTTTTCTGATAGACATTAACGACCTCCAAGATGAAAGTTCGCCTGAATGCTGCCGGGGCGCAAAAAAGAGATGCCGGCCCGAGGCCAATTCATCTCTTTTTATGTTTTCCCAAGCTTACAAATCAAGCAGTTTTGCGGAAAGCGAATTTTACCAGAATCTTAGCGAAATGACTGCTCAGGTTCCGGTTTATTTTCAAGGATCGCCTCGATTTGATCCATCACTTCAGGCGTCAACTGCCCGGCGACATCCAGGGCTTTCATATTCTCATATACCTGGCTTGCTCTGGAAGCGCCTGTGATCACAGTGCTGACGTTCGGATTTTTTAAGCACCAGGCCAATGCAAGCTGCGCCATCGTGCATCCGAGCGGTTCGGCGACTTCCTCTGTCAGACGCCGAACTTTCTCAATCTGTTTTCGAGCGCTCTCGCTCTCGAACCTCTCACGCAGCCATTCGTATCCATCAAGGGATGCCCGCGAGTCTTCCGGGATGCCTTTGTTGTACTTTCCGGTCAGCAAACCGCTCGCAAGAGGGCTCCAGATGGTGGTGCCGAGTCCCATCTCTTTGTACAGACGGGCGAATTCACGTTCGACGCGTTCGCGATGGAACATGTGATACTGAGGTTGCTCCATCGCCGGAGGGATCAGGTGCTCTCGTCTGGCGACAGCATAAGCCTCCATTAATTGTGTCGCACTCCATTCGCTTGTTCCCCAATAAAACGCCTTCCCCTGGTTGATCAGAATGGTCATGGCACGCACGGTTTCCTCGATCGGAGTGTTCATATCCGGCCGATGGCAAAATAACAGATCCACATATTCCATCTGCAGGCGTTCCAATGAAGCATGGGTCCCTTCCCAGATATGCTTCATCGACAACCCACGGTCATTCGGGC
>JBFGQG010000495.1:0-2978 GCA_041564295.1 Anaerolineales bacterium
GCCCTGCTCTACTGCCGAAACGATGCTGGCGTAGTTGTCGTCCGTCAGCACCATATCAGCGGTCTCCTTGGCAACGTCCGTGCCTGTGATGCCCATCGCGACCCCGATATCTGCCAGCTTGATCGCCGGTGCATCGTTGACGCCGTCGCCCGTCATCGCGACCACGTTCCCGTTTTTCCGCAGCGCGTCGACGATGCGGACTTTGTGTTCCGGCGAGACGCGCGCAAACACACCGGTCCGGCTGATCTCCTTCTGGAGTTCTTCATCCTTCATTTCGTTCAGGTCAGCGCCAGTCAGCACTTTTTGGTCCGCATGAAGCAGCCCGATCGATTCAGCGATCGCGCGCGCAGTGTTCGGATAATCCCCGGTAATCATTACCGTCCGGATACCGGCTTTCATCGCTTTTTTCAATGCGTCTTTGACTTCGAGCCGCGGTGGATCAATCATTCCGATCAGCCCGGCGAATATCAGGTTCTGCTCCACTCCTGGCGTCAGGTTATCCACCTCATCCGGGATCTCATCGACCAGGCGATAAGCGACAGCAAGCACACGCAATGCATCCCTGGTCATGTCGTCGTTTGCAGCCATGATGGCACCACGAACATCTGCGGTTAATTTCTGCGGCCGGTCTTCGATGCTTTCATATTCGTTGCACAAATTCAGTACGACATCAGGCGCACCTTTCAGCACAACGACGCCCCTCCGTTCAACCGATTCATCAAAGGGTGACAGATCTTCTTTATGCGGATCTACGACCTTGTGAAAGGTCACCATGCGCTTACGGGCCGAATCGAAGGGGATCTCCTGCACGCGCGGGTAAGCCTCCGCCAGGGATTGCTGCAGTCCACCGATCTTGGCAGCCGCAACCAGCAGCGCTCCTTCCGTGGGGTCGCCCACGATGCGGACGTTAATATCGTTTCCAGTGCCGTCTTCGAATTCCAATGTTGCATCATTGTTCAGTGCGCCGATCCATAGAGCTGTTGTTGCACCGGGATAGGTCTCTATCTCTACTTTATTGCCGTCCAGAAAGAAATCGCCCTTCGGCTGGTACCCCGAGCCCGTGATTCCGAACATGTGCCTGTCCACCCACAGACGAGTCACCGTCATTTCATTTTGTGTGAGCGTCCCGGTTTTGTCCGAGCCGATGACAGTCGCCGAACCCAGCGTCTCCACAGAGGACAGCCGGCGGATTAGCGCGTTGCGGCGGATCATTTCGCGCATCCCGAGGGCCAGTGAGATCGTCACGACTGCAGGCAGACCCTCAGGAACAGCCGCAATCGCCAGGCTGACGGCAATCAAGAACATCTCGAGCGGGTTCTCCCCCCGCAGCCAGCCGAGCACGAAGACCATCCCACAGAGGAATAGCGCCGCATAACCGAGTGTGCGTCCAAGCTGATCGAGGCGCCGCTGCAGCGGTGTCGGCTCCTGGTGGACGGACTGGAGCATTTCGGCAATGAGGCCGATCTGCGTGGTCATGCCTGTGCTGACGACGACGCCTTTACCGCGCCCGTAGGAAACGAGCGTTCCCATGAAGGCCGTGTTCTTGCGATCACCCAGCGGGACGTCGCGTTCAAGCCGGCGCGATGCATCCTTCTGGACCGCGACCGATTCGCCGGTCAGCGCAGCTTCTTCAATCCGCAGGTTGACGGTCTCGATCAGGCGAATATCGGCTGGAACGAAGTTACCCGCTTCCAGCAAAACGATATCACCGGGGACCAGCTCGGGCGCTGGGATGGCGAGCCTGTGTCCGTCACGGATCACGTCGGCTTCTGGTGCGGCGAGCTTACGCAAGGCCGCCAGCGCCTGCTCGGCACGGCGTTCCTGCAATACACCGAGTCCGGCGTTCAAGGTTACGATCAAGAGGATGGCGATCGCTTCAGCATAATCGCCAAGGAAAAGGGAAATTACGCTTGCAACGACCAGGAGCCAGACGACGAAGTTGTTGAACTGGTCCCACAGCATCCTCCAAATGGAGGTCTGGGGAGCTTCACGAAGCTGGTTGGGCCCGTAAATTTCTGTGCGTTTTTTGACCTCGGCAGCGGTCAGACCTCGCTCAACCGGGGTCGCCAGTTCGTGCAAGACCTCTTCGACATCCTGTGCATAGAAATGTTTTTCCCCATTCGTGTTATTTAATTGCGTATTATCCATAAATTTTCCGATCCTGATTCCATAAATCATTCCAGGCGACAATAAAATGAAGCTTGATAAATCTTAACTGAAACCTCAAGCCAGGCTTTTAAAAAGAGCGTTTTCGCTCGCCACCAATTCCCTTTCAACAACAGCAACCGCAGACCCGACTGTCTCAACGTCGAAAGCAAATTTTCCGCCTGCAGCAGTATAGAGGTCAGGCAGCCCTGCTGTACCCCCCAGCGCCAGTGCGCTTAGGTACGAGCGTACTGCTTCAGCCTGGTCCTTCATTGCATTTTCCCAAATCTGAACTGCGCCGAGCGACGCGAGGCCGTACTCAATATAGTAAAAAGGAGAGCGGTGAATATGTCGCTTCCGGTGCCAGCCGAGAATTTTTGCTTCTTCCACACCTGTCCAGTCTATGAATGGAATGAAGCGGTCCCACTGTTCCAGCCAGGCAGCGTCGCAGTTTTTCGGGTCGGCAGCCAGAGCTGCGTTCTCATAAACCCAGTGCTGGAAGGCGACGACGGCGGCAATATATGGCCACGCAAGAAGTATTTTCTCGAGATGGCGGATGCGGCTTCTCACTGCAACATCCTCGTCAAAAAAACCGCCGTTGGCCTTGCCGAGATACGGCGCCGCAAGCAGTTCCATCGCTGTGGACGCCACTTCGTTGAATTCCATCGGGGCTCTGCGCTGGTGATCATAGGGGAGTCGAAAGGCTTCAAACGCATGGAAGGCGTGCCCGGCTTCGTGGAGCAGCGTCCGAACATCACTGTCCAGGCCGATGACATTTCCGAAAATAAATGGGGTCTTGCTCGCGGGAAAAGAGGTACAGAAAGCGCCAGGCC
>JBFGQG010000496.1:0-2970 GCA_041564295.1 Anaerolineales bacterium
CATGAGGCGCTGCTGCGAGAGTGGCCGCGCCTGCGCCGCTGGTTGGATGAAAGCCGGGCAGATGTGCGCATGCAGCGAGTGTTGGGTAACGCGGCGGTCGAATGGCTGGCAGCTGGCAAGGACCAGAGCTTTCTGCTGCGCGGATCCCGGCTCGACCAGTACGAAGCCTGGGTCCAGGGTGCAGGGATTGTACTGACCCAGGATGAGAGGCAGTTTTTAGAAGCGAGCCTCGAAGAACGGCGGCGGAGGGAGGCCGAGGAAGAAGCGCGCCAGGCCCGCGAACGTGCACTGGAGCAGCGTTCCCTGCAGCGGCTGCGCATCATCGTTATCGTTCTGGTCGCTGCCTCGATTGTCGGAATAACGCTGACAGCCGCTGTATTTCGGCAGAGCCGCATCGCTCAACAGAATGCAGTGGAGGCGCAGGAAGGCAGGAGCGTCAACCTGGCGATTCTGGCCCAAAATGAGCTTGAAAACGATAATACAGATCTTGCCCTTGCCCTTGCTCTGGCCGCAAATGGCATTGAAGACCCACCGGCAGTCAGCCGCAGAACGCTTCTGGATATTGCCTATGCGCCCGGTACTCGTACGTTGTTTAACCTCCCCAAAGGGGTGTTAAGTGAAGCAGATTTCACGAAGGATGGAAATCATATTCTAATTTCATCTATTGAAGGACTAATCCAACTGATTGAGATAAAAAGTGGCGAAATCATTCGTGAATTCCGAGCTAAAGAAAACCTCGAATTAGTCGATCTACATGTGCACTCGTCGGGGGAGAGCTTTTTAGCTGGTTATTGGACCGGAGAGGTGATTTTATGGGACCTGGAATCTGGCAGGCCACTTTTTCAAGCGGCTTTGCAAGATGGAAGACTGGGTGAGATTGACATCAGCCCTGATGGCCTGCTGGGGATATCCGGCGGGTCTACTGAAAATGGATTGGGGGAGATGGTTTTGTTTGATATGAGAACCGGAGAAGAAATACTGCGCTTCGGATCGGAAGAACATAATTCGAGGATTGAATCTGTCAAGTTTCATCCTGACAATCGCTCAGTCATCGCTGCCTCTGGCGACGATACCACTATTGTAGACTCTACGGTGGATGACGTGATGATCCGGTGGGATTTCAAAACCGGTGAAATTCTGAAAGACTACGAACCCGCTCCAAACGATGTCTTGCAGTTGGATATCAGCCCGGACGGTAAAAAGGTGCTGTTAAACACACGTTCATTCAACCTGCTGTATATGGACATCGACAGTGGTGAGGTCATCCATATCCTGGAGGGTCATGAAGCCACACCGTTTAGGGTAAAGATCAGCCCGGACGGCGAATCAGCTATTTCAGGTGACGGTACTGGCGATGTGATCTGGTGGGACCTGTCGACGGGGTCTTCTATCCGGCATCTGCGCGGTCATCCGGCAACCATTCGCGCGATAGATTTTTCTTCTGATGGGAAACAAGTCATCATAGGTGATGAAACAGGCGCTGCACGTCTCTGGGACCTGTTCAGCGCCTGGGAAATCATGCGCTTTGGTGACACTGATTTCCGGCATGAAGGGACGGTCGTCAGTGCAGCGATCAGCCGCGATGGGAAGTATGCGTTGACCGGCTCAGGACGTGGTGTATATTGGTTTGAGCGCGAGAAGGACAACAGCCTGATCTTGTGGGATTATGAAACGGGTGATCCAATCAAACGCCTGGAGGGGCATTCCGATACGCCCCTTTTTGTAGAATTTTACTCGGATAGGCAGCGTGCAATTTCAGCCTCCTATGACGGCAGCCTGATTATCTGGGATCTCAAAAAGGGCGAGATGATTCAACGATTAATTTATGACGGCGAGCCATTATTTACGGTCGCACTCAGCCCGGATGGCAACCGGGCTGTAACTGGAAGCTGGAGTTCTCCTGAGAATCTGGTCTGGGATTTGAATAACGGCGAAGTTTTGTACCGTTTATTCGGCCATATCAACATAACCGTGGCCGGTGAGTTCACATCGGATGGGCGTTACGTTTTGCTAACCGGCGCGGATTGGCCGAGTGCAACGGTCACGATTTGGGAAGTCGAATCTGGACGACAGATGGCGCGCTATATGAATTACGTCCGCAATCCACACCAGGAATCGTTTTCAAAATTCAGTCCAGATAACCGCCACATTTTTACTTATGGCCTGGATTCGACGCTTTCAATTTGGAATCTGCAGACTGACGATATTATCCAACAATTTTTTGGTCATGAGCACCTGGTTTGGCAGGCTCAATTTATCCCTGGCAGTAATCAAATGATATCCGCTTCCTGGGATGCGAGTTTGATTATCTGGGATGTTGAAACCGGCGAATTGCTTCACAGACTGGGCGGCCTGGGACAGGGTCACAACGGACCAGTTTATGGCGTGGCGGTCTCCCCGGATGGCGAAACGGCGCTCTCGACCGCAGCGGACGGGTCTATCATAAAATGGCGGGTTGGAGAGGTTGACCTGGGACAGATGCTGGATTGGATCGCTGAAAACCGCTTTATTGCAGGTCTAAACTGTGTGCAGCGCGAGACCTACCGCATTACACCACTGTGCGATGAAAATGGGACCCTTCCCCCGGGATCAGAGGACTTGCTTGGGAATGCCCGAATTGCGACTTCATCAGAAGAAATCGTTCCGACTGAGGATGCTGCCGCTCAGATCGAGCCACTCACTTTCGAACCCTGGCCCACTTATGAAGCAAAAATTGGCAAAAATCGGGGAGCAGTCCCACTCGGCGGTTATGAGAGCTGGCTGTACAATGGTAGTGCCGGGGAAGTCCTGACGATCACGATGCTTGCGGAACACCCGATCGAATCCCTGGACCAGGTATTGTATGAGACCCGGTTTGACCTGGGGTTGCTCAATCCCGAACTCTGGTTGGTCGGTCCGGACGGGCTTTTTTTGGTGAACAGTGATAATCGCGATCCGGAAAATTTTGATTTTAATGCCCAGATCACTGAG
>JBFGQG010000497.1:0-2963 GCA_041564295.1 Anaerolineales bacterium
CGACCCAATAGATCGGAAAAAGGGGAATGGCCAGGTGCTGGGTCAGGTGGCAAAGGAAAAGCCCCAGCAGGACTAAACCGTACTGCCCTCTCAAAATTCCGATGCTTGGAAGGCGGACAGAAAGCCGGCGTGTCAGGTAGCGCAGACCAATGCCGGGTTGGAAACCATCTCCGGCAGGTCGCATGAATCCCGGCTGGGCGTGGTCACCGAGTGTTTTGCCAACGCGAGGGTGATCCACTTCAGCGATTCGAATTCGGTGCAGGTGGTAGCTGCTCATCGCTGCCCCAAGGAACCCTAACAGAAATACGAGCTGGTAATTCAGCGGAAAAGACAGTCTATCAAGTAAGTAGCCACAGATCAGGGAAGCGATGATTGTAGTCACGGCGAGAACTGCATTGCGGATCCCGACAACGTGTCCCCGCCATTCAGGCGGGACGGCGTCGGCGAACATGGCGTTAAATCCGACGGCAAGCGCGGTCCCAGGCACGCTCATCAGTAACGTGATCAAGATCACCAGCCACACCTGTGCATCCTGTCCGAAAATTACCGGTAGCGGCACCCATAATAAGTAGAAGAACCGGAAATAAACGGAGGTCTTAAAAACCGCACGGTCAATGCGCTGCTGTTTGAGCCATGCCCCGGCAGGGACGGACAATATGATCGCAATAACGGCGGGCGCCGCGTTCATCAAGCCAATCTGGGAAGCTGTAGCGCCGATCCGCACGAGGTAGACCGAAATAAACGATATGGTGCTGCCGCTCAATAAGCCGAACCAGCCGATATCAAAATAAAGATGCAAAAAGTTTTCGCGATGCCGCGCAGGCACCGCAGCCTCGAATTTTCTTAACTGCATGACGACCTTATTCGACCTGATACGGAACATCGACGACTATTACATTTTCCAGGTGGAATAACGCCCAACGCAACCAGGAAGCAGTTTGCATGTGCAGGAAGTTTGCCCATAGGCTTTTCGGTACGAACTGAGGTACCACAACCATTATGACTTCTTCAGGTGCACATTCTGCTGCCGCTTCGGAGATATAGTTAACAATCGGGTGCATCAATTCTCGAAAGGGTGATTCGATAACCACTAGAGGGACGCCTTCACCCCATTTCTCCCATTTTTCACTGACCTTATTAGCGTCAGCCTCATCGACTGCGACGTGCAAAGCGGTAATATCATCGCCCAGCATTTTGGCGATGCGCAGCGCCTCCAGTGTCCCCCTATGAACGCCTGCCAGCGGCATCAGGATTTTTTGGTGTTTTACTGCCGGCGGCGGACCGTAATTTTCCAGAGAAAGACGATTTGCCAGGTTCGCATAATGGCGATGGATGGAATTAAGGGTAATCACGAATGCCGGAATGATGATCAGCACCACCCAGGCGCCCTGTGCAAATTTAGTTACGGCAAAAATCATCATAACAATGAACGTGCAGACTGCGCCGAAACCATTGATGATGCTTTTCCAGCGCCAGCCCCTGTCGTAACGCAGGGTCGAACCGCGTTCCTCAACGACTTCATCTTCTGCGAGTCGGCCGATCTTGTTCCAACGTCTCGCCATTCCTGTTTGAGAAAGCGTGAAGGAGAGGAATACGCCGATGGCATACAGCGGAATCAGGCCCGATACGCTTGCATTGAATATCAAGATCAATATCGAGGCTACAACTGCGAGAATCCCGATTCCCCAGGAATACACGAGCCGGCTCCCACGGTAGGCAAACTGGCGCGGCAGGAACCGGTCACCGGCCATTAAAGCGCCCAATCGCGGGAAATCAGCGAAAGCGGTATTTGCTGCCATAACGAGAATCAATGTTGTTGCGCTGATCACAGCAAGGTAAGCTGCGCCCCTACCTCCGAAAACGGTACGCGCGAACTGTGAGATCACCGTCTCAGCTTCTGAAGGAAGCGCTTCGATCTGCAACGCCAGAAAGGTAATTCCGAGGAACAGGGAACCGAGGATCGTCGACATCCAGACCAGCGTTACGGCTGCGTTATGACTGCGGGGCTCCCGAAATGCTGTAATCCCGTTGGAAATCGCCTCAACGCCGGTCAGGGCTGTCGTACCGCTTGAAAAAGCACGCAGGATAAGAAATGCGGTCAGCGGCTGCAGCAGGTGCGCTTCCATTTCCGGGGGATCGATCACAGAAGTCAGTGATCCAGCGAAATAGCGCACGAGACCTATTACTACGGAAAGCACCAACATGAACAGAAAGAAATAGGTCGGGATGGCGAAGATCTTTCCGGATTCTTTGACGCCGCGGAGGTTGATCAGCATGATCATTGCGACCAGAAAAACGGCAATCCAGGCTCTTTGTGAGAAAAGCGCGGGGACTGCGGAAACAAGCTGCGCAACACCTGCCGATACGGAAACAGCTACGGTGAGGATATAGTCCGTCAACAGGGCTGCACCGGCGATCTGGGACGGAAGTTCACCGAGGTTATCTCTCGACACGGTATAAGCACCTCCGCCGCCGGGATATGCGTGAATCGTTTGCTGGTACGAGAGCGTTACAATCGCAAGGAGGATGACGATGGCTATCGCAATCGGAAAAGCAACGCCAAATGCCACCGTACCCGCTGCAGCTAAAATAAGGAGGATTTCCTGTGTGGCGTAGGCCGTAGAAGACAGTGCGTCGGAGGCGAAAACGGCTAAAGCGACCCGTTTTCCGATAGCCTGATGCGGCGCATCAGCGGTCGGAAGCGGTCTGCCGATCAACCAGGACTGCAAGCGAGATGGGGAGTGATACGGTGCGATCTCATGCGAAATCGATATGGGTTGTTTTTCAGTCATAATGCAATACCTTTACAAAAGATTACAAAACAACGTACCCTGCAATTGTAATTTGATTCAATTTTCAATGATTGACACAAAGCTCCAGAAGTGGGCCGGACCTCGTGAATCAGTTAATTAAGGCATTTCCCAAGAAAAAAGGCGAGCCCAAAGGTTTCGAATGGGCTCACC
>JBFGQG010000498.1:0-2957 GCA_041564295.1 Anaerolineales bacterium
GTACGGGCGTATTCCGGACGCCCCTACGTCCAATCAACCATTCACCACCCCCAATCTATCTTTACTCGCTACCCCAGGCCCTGCCGCTGCCGCGTTTTCGCCACGAATTCCTGCACCATTTGCTGCGAAGGAAGGGTTTCACTGGTAATCACCAGCCAACCAGGGGCCCAGAATTCGCCGGACGGGTTTTCTTCCTCGAGGTGTGCATAATGTTCAAAGATACGCTGAGACGTGATGCGCGTGATGATCTGCATCAGGAATCGAGGCGCCGTAGCCGAATGCACCTTAACCATCCACTGCATGTAGTCCGGGCGAATCGCAAGCTGCTCCAGGCGCCAATCAAAGGAAACGCAGATCTGGAACATCCACTTTTCGAGCTGTTTTGCAAGGTCGCTCACAAGATGGTGCTGTGGGATGCGCGGCATGAGCATGCAGGCGTAGGTGATATCGAAATAAGAAGCGGTTTCGGGTTCGAGTTGCGGCACAGGTTCCTCCGGCGGGACGCGCGTGGGTCTCGTTTCAGCCATCGACTCCGGCGAAGGGTAATACGGCTGCTCATCGACACTTGGTGAGCCGGGGAAAGTCGAATCAGGTTTAACGCGCGACTCATAGGGGAAGGAGACCGATGGGATCGGTTCCCCCAACAGCTCTTCAAGATAAGACCGGCGACCGGACGAGGCGCTGTTCTGCGGAGCCCAGTCGGACGGAATCGCGAATGGCTCTAAGCTCTGTTCCACCTCTTCCAGCAATTCACCATCGTTCGAGAGGTTCTGCGGCAGCCAATCCAAAGGAAGCCCTGCCGGCTCAGCGGCTTCCACAATCGTCAGTGGCTCCGGGACCTGCTGGTCGGTTTCATCTTGAATCTGCGGTACTTCGAGGACCGCGGCCGTGGATGGTGAGTTGCCGTTCCGGTTTTCTTCTTCTGTGAGATCGGCCTTATCCTTTATCGGGGGCGGTGAAGGAGAGGTCTCGCTGCGGTCTTCGGAAATCGCCAACGCCTTTGCAAGCTGGCTGGACTCAGTCCGCACCTTGCTGAAAGGGGTTTTTGCGTTGAATATCAATGCCAGCACCATGCCTTCTGACAGGCCGGTGGCATAAAGCATGTATTCAGTTCCCTCTACAGTGACAAATCGTGCCAGGTCGCTCCCGCTCTGGCTGCCCCATTGGCGGCCCAGCGTTTCCGCAAGTTCGTTTGCAGCCGGTTGACCCAGTTCACCTGCATAAGCCCAGACTTTTTCTCCACGCATAATTAAAGCCGCCCTGGCGTCTGTTTCAAGGGTGAGGCTGGTGAGATACTGGGCAGCCCGGTTGGCGTCCTCCAGCCATGGAAACGCGTCTTCTTCCAGAATTTCCGCCTGGGCATCCGGTTCAGCCGCCGCGCGGATAGGCTCTTCCTCATCAACCTCTTCAGCAGACCGGCCGGTGAGCAGGTTCGAGACCACCTGAAGCAGATCCGGTAAATAAAAAGGTTTCGAGAGCAGTGCGTCCGGATCCGTATGGTTGATCGCAGGATCGTCGGGATCGTTGTTCGGCGGAACGATCACAAGCTGCATGGTTGGCTGCCAGTCTTTGAGTGTGGTGGTCAACTCTGCAAAAGGAATATCGTCAGCTTCACAGTCCAGAATGGTCAATGCGAAAGGGTTTTCTTGCGCGGACGCCAGCGCTGAAATGCCGTCCGGAACGAGGTCGACATCGTAATCCCCTTCTTCGATGAGCACCTGGCGGATTAATCCCCCAAAGCCTTCATCGGGTGAAATTAATAAGATTCGCGGTTCCACAGAATTAGTCTAACATGGCCATTTACTCGAAGCGCAACAGGTTGATAGCAATCGAATGTCAGATTGTAATGGGTGTAAATCATGGTATCCTTTGAATTCAATGATAAGGATATCAAAAATGTTGCTCTACGTCTTGATTCTGGCGATCATTGGGATCGGTGGAGCAATGTTGGTTCAGACGAGAGCCGCTGCCGTCGGGGATTCAGACAACACACGCAAGACCGAAATCGTTGTCAGTGTAACCGAATACCAGTGGTGGCTGGTCAGGTGGGACACAAACGAAATCGTCTGCACCGTGGGCGTGGAATCTGAAGAGCAACCACGTGCGATCGATGTGCTCTCAGACTGCGGAGAGGATATTTATGAAGACTGGACTGGAACCTCTCCATGTTCGGCCGCGCAAAGTTCAGGGGACGTCAGCACCTGTCCCGGCCTGTACATGTTCTTCATCGGCCAGCAAACGGTCGAAAAGACGGTCATCGTTGAACTACCGGTTCCTGAAATCTGGATCGAGCTATCCGGATGTTCACCACAACCTCCCCTGAATTACTGCGACCGCCTGCCGACGCTCGTTTTTATCGCTGAAGAACCCCTTCCGAACGAAAGCATCCTGGCTATTCACGTCCTCAGCGACGACGGCATTATCGACTGTGGGGGAGATCGCTGCGAGATCCCTCTCAAACCGACGTTCGTTGAAGGGCAGGAGATCGAGTTCTGGGCCGATTCGACATACGGGGACGAAAGCGAGCACTTCAAAGCCCGCATCCGGGCGATCGACGCTGGTGTTTCGGACGATGGGAGCACTGGGAACTGGTTTATAGATATCATCAGCAGCCAGTGGCGCGGACAGAACCTCAGCAGCTGTGCGTCGATGTGGGAGGCTTTTCCACCGATCGGGGGCGCACCGCAGTGGCTTTCTACTCCTTCCGACCATAATCTGCTCGCAACGAACACGGCTTTTGTCTTTCTGGCCGGCGAGTTGATCCGGAACGACAAAGTGGATACCAGCGGCTGCATCGACCACGGCCTGCAGCCGAACGGGGCCGCCAGCCAATGCGGTCTTGAAGCCGCTCGCAGCCTGGTCAACGATTGGCAGGATCAGTTCGACCAGGAAATTTTCAGCGCTGCCCAGGCACACAATATCCCCGCCCAGCTTCTGAAAAACCTGTTTGCCCAGGA
>JBFGQG010000499.1:0-2956 GCA_041564295.1 Anaerolineales bacterium
CCGGCTGCCGACCTCCACCTGGCTTTGCATGAATTCCGGTTTCAACATGCCTTCCGGGAAGACCTGATGCTCCTGTTCAAGGAATTTCTGGATGTAAGAATGCAGATTGCGCGTTTCTGGCTGGATGATTTGATATTCTTCTTCAACACCGAGTGTGAGCGGAATTTGGTACATGGAAGCTCCTGGTCGTTACGAATTCGAAATACCGAAATGGCGGTGAATTATTGAACGCTATGAAGCCGGGACAATCCGGTTTTTGGATTGACTAAATTTACTTGATTTAAGACCGATCGGCAAGATTGGAAAGGGACTCGCAAGATACTAACGGTTTAAGCCGGATTCTGCAAGTGCCAGCGCGCCTTTAATGCCAGCATGGTCGCCAAGATATGGTGGAACGATGTGCGTATCGAATTTTGTATCTACTACCGCAGATTGGACGTATCCATTGAGAGACAGGGTCAGTTTCTTGCGAATGAGCGGGAAAAGCTGCAACTGCTTCATAACCCCACCACCTAATATGATGCGATGCGGCGAGATCGTGAGGAAGAGATTATGCAGCGCCAGGGCGATGACCTCCGCCGTGATATCCCATGCAGGATGGTCGAACGGCAGCGTTTCAGCAGGGCGGCCCCACCGTTTGGCCAGGGCTGGTCCTGAGGCGAGGCCTTCGAAACAATCCCCATGAAAAGGGCAGTTGCCGGCAAAACCCTCCGGATCCGGGTTTGGAATGCGTATATGGCCCATTTCAGGATGTGTGAGACCGTGCACCGGTCTGCCATCGATCAAATATCCCCCGCCGATTCCTGTACCGATCGTCAAATAAATCAGTGAATCGACCCCACGACCAGCGCCCCAGCGGTACTCCCCTATTGCAGCAGCGTTGACGTCGGTATCGATCATAACGGGCAGGTCGAGCTCCGCGAGCAGCGTCTGGCGCATTGGAGCACCACTCCAACCCGGTTTAGGCGTTGCTGCAATCGATCCATAATGCGCAGAATCCGGGTCCAGGTTCAGCGGACCGAATGAGCCAACACCGATCGAGGAAAGGGGTGCTTGCGACGACCGGAAGAAATCGACTGTCTTCTGAAGCGTCTCCACGAAAGATGTCGTCGGAAAGCGGGTGGTTGAAATCAATTCGCCGGCATCTGTACCCACAGCACAGATAAATTTCGTCCCGCCGGCTTCAACGGCGCCAAAATATTTGGTCATGACGGGATTATCATTATCCGTGCGTGTTCTGTCAACTGTGCATAATTCGCGGAGCCGGCAAATTAAAAATGTGGAACCGAGGTTCGAACGGCACAGTTTTTTCTGTGCTTCCCCCTCATCAGGTCAGCTTCGGATAATGAGAGAGGCCAATTCTCGGAACTGCTCTTTGTAGCATTAACTCGACTCGCAATGCTATAATTGCCGCCGTGAAGATCGATTTACTCCATCGTGAAAATTTTCCACTCGTCCAAATACTCCTGGACTCCCGCGAAGCTATTATTGCCGAGAGTTCGACACTGGTCGGCATTTCGAAGAGCGTCAACGTGGAAACGAAAGTACGGGGCGGTCAGATCAAGTCGTATATGCGCGGCCAGGCTGGCACTGCGGCCTATTATCTGAACACGTACAGGTCTCTCGAGGCGAATGGGGAAGTGCTGCTTGCCCCGAGACGTTTGGGCGACGTGCGCATGTACCCTCTTGGAAAGCGGGATGATCGCATCTTGATTACCGTGGATGCCTTTCTCGCAGCAGAAGAGGGTGTCACCATTGAAACAGCATGGCGCGGCGCAAGCACGTTTCAAATGACTTCCGGCCTGCAGATGCTCCGCTGTGGCGGTGACGGGAATCTCCTGGTCAGCAGTTTCGGAGCAATCCACACGATCGAACTTGCCGAAGGGCAGTCCTACCTGGTGGACCGCGGCCACCTGGTAGGATTCACCGACCATGTCCAGATGCGCGTCCGCCAGCTGGGTGGCGTCCGCTCAACACTCCTGCGCGGCCAGGAAATCGTATTCGAGCTGGAGGGTCCCGGGAATGTATATCTACAAACGCGCAGCCAGGATATGTTCGTCAATTGGCTCAGAAACCAGGTCCGAACCTGACCGGCCTCGTCGGGGCAGGTTTTGAGACTATTCATCCCCAGTCCATCCGGCAAATAATTCATGTTCAAGAGACAAAATCATCTGATCTATCATAATAATCCGATGATGGGATACGGAGCGGCGGTCACCGATTTCGATGCAGACGGCCATTTCGAAATCTTTGTGACCAGTTTCGGGGGGGCGAATCGAATCCTGAAATGGATGGGCGGAGGGCTTGTAGACGTTGCGCCGGCCTTCCTCGAAGATATCGGACGCCAGGCGATTGGGGTCGCAGCAGCAGATCTGACGAGCAACGGCCGCGAGGAAATTTACCTGTTAAATTCGGACACTTTCGCCGGACGAAAACGCTTTGCTGACCGCCTCTACAGGTTCGGCAATAACGGTTGGGAGGATTTATTTCGCCTTCCTGAAACACAGGACCTGGCAAACATGATTGCCGGCCGTTCTGTCGCTGCACTCGATCGCAGCGGTTCAGGGCGCTATGGTTTTTTTACCGCTAACTATGGTGCGCCGATGCGGCTGTACGAGATCGATCCTTCTGGTAATCTTATCGATGGCGCGCCAGAGGCCGGCCTCTCGTACACGGCAGGCGGACGCAGCCTCCTGGCGTTGCAGCTGATAACGCATCGAATGGACCTGTTCGTTGGCAACGAAGCAGGCCCGAATTTTTTATTCGCTAATAACGGGGACGGAACCTTCACCGAATTGGCACAGGCACTAGGCCTATCTGATCCGACACAGCATGCTCGTGGTGTTGTCGCTCTGGACGTGAACAGTGATGGACTTTTCGACATCGCATGCGGTAATTGGGAAGGCCCACACCGCCTTTTTATCCAGACGACCAACGGCGATTTTTTAGATCAGGC
>JBFGQG010000500.1:0-2954 GCA_041564295.1 Anaerolineales bacterium
CAAAAAACCTGCTCAGCCAACTGGAACGCCTGCAGAACAAGCAGATCCTGGCTCGAAAACTCCTCTACTGGACGCGCCTGCCCCACATTGAAGCCTGTTACGAGGAATTGGTGCAGGATCCCCAACAATTCGGCAAAATATGGGAATTCCTGTCAACCCGACCAGAGGACCATGGCGCCGGTTCAAATGTTGTGAAGATCCGCAAAGGCGGCCAACGAGATGTGATCCGGAACTATAATGAAGTGAGGGAAGTGCTGACGAATTCAAAATTCGTCACTTTACTCGAGTGATCATCACCGGGTAAACTATAGATGATGCGGATGGTCCGATGCGTTATTCCCATCGGTTAGCACCCGGTCAACAAATATTAAATGCGCAAATACGCCTATTGGCTCACACTGGTCCTGATCTTCATGATGCCCTGGGAAGGCGCCGTCCGCTTTCCAGGCGCCGGGACTCTGATTAAATTTACCGGATTCGGTGTTGCAGGGTTCTGGCTGCTGACTGTTTTCTTCACCGGTCAGCTGCGGAAACCCGACCTGTACATGCTGCTCGTCACAATTTTCATGTGCTGGAATGCGTTCAGCATCTTCTGGACAACAAATACAAGCCGGACGCTCACCCAATTGATCACCTGGGCGCAATTGCTGATCATGATCTATATCATCTGGGACCTGCTAACCACCAGGACGGCTGTCTTTGCCGGGTTGCAGGCGTATGTCCTCGGCACATACGTCGCCATCGGCAGCGCGATCAGCAATTACTTTGCAGGAGATTCGTTTTACTCCAATTACGAGCGCTTCAGCGCAGGTGACACGAATCCGGACGGATTTGGTTTCCTCCTGGCCCTTGGCATCCCGGTCGCCTGGTATTTGACCAGCGTAAAGACGACGTCCAAATGGGGCCCATTGTTGAGGTGGGTGAACTTCGCCTTTATTCCGGCTGTTTTATTTGGCCTGGCTTTATCCGGTACGCGCACGGCGTTAATCGCATCTGTCGTCGGCATGTCTTTTGGGCTACTCTCGCTCACACGCATTCGCCCGCTTGTACGCTTTGCCTTTGTTCTGCCTGCGCTTGCAATCGCCATTATCGTGTTGCTGCCGCGGGTTCAAAATATGAAATCGTTTGAACGGTTTGGGACGATTTCGAACGAAATTGCGACGGGAACGCTCAACGAACGGCTTATTCTATGGCGCGATGGATATGAAGCTTTCCTCGAACATTCGATCGTTGGGGTCGGGAGCAACAACTACCGGTCGATCAACAGCCTTGGGAAAGTCGCGCACAACTCGTACATTTCCGTTCTGGTAGAACTTGGCGTTGTCGGCTTTACAATATTCGCTCTCATCCTTGGAAACGCGTTTATTAAAGCCTGGCAGTTGCCCAGGTGGCATTCAATTTTCTTTTTAACCGTTCTTGTGGTGTGGGCGATCGGCGCGTCAACGTTGACCTGGGAAGCGCGTAAAACCACCTGGCTGTTCCTGACGTTGATCTCGGTCAGCGCGGCCCTGCCCCACCGGCAGACCGCACCGGAACCTCTTTTTGAGCCGGATGATGGCAGAGCACGACGGGCCCGGCAGCTCGGTCCGGGCACCATTTACGCCATTGACTCGGAATAAATCCTCTTCTGTAGTAAATAACAGATCTTATCAAGAGCAATTATCGAAATTAATTATTTCCAGGAATTAATTAAATGACACTACCCAATTTTATTATTATCGGCGTCGCCAAGGCCGGAACGACGTCTCTTTACCGCTATCTTGATCAGCATCCAGAAGTGTTCATGTGTCCATTAAAGGGGACAAATTACTTCGGATATGAGGACGCTCTGAACTGGCAGTGGCTGGACGAAGGCGAGCCGCCACTGCTCCAGCATTTCCAGGCAAAAACCTTTGAAGATTATGAAGCGATGTTTTCAGGCGTTACGGATGAAATTGCAATTGGAGAAGCTTCACCGCAGTATTTCAGGTGCCCGAACGCTGCTAAACGCATCCACGAAGCGCTTCCGGATATCAAATTGATTGCAAGTTTGCGCAACCCTGCAGACCGGGCTTATTCCGGCTTTTTGATGCGAACGCGCAGGGGCGAGCCTGTCCGTTCTGTTTCAGAGGAATTAACGGCAGACTCAAGCCATGTTAAGGAAGGTTTTTACTACCGCCGAATGAAACGTTATTTCGATCTCTTCCCGAAGGAACAGATGAAAATCATCCTGTTTGAAGACTTCAAACGAAATCCAGCAGGAGTCGTGAAAGACCTTTACCGATTTCTGGGGGTTGATACAGGCTTCGAACCGGATACAACCACACGCCACAATCCCGCCGGTGTTCCCAAAGTCCGAAGCTTGAACCGGTTGTTTTTCCACCCGAAATTGATTAGAACTGTCAAAACGATCTTTCCCGAACGCCTCCAGGAAACAGCCAAACATATCCAGCGCATGAATTTAAAACCACCGCCCAAATTTCCACAGGAATATCGATCTGCATTGATCGACCATTACAGCGAGGATATCCTTAAGCTCGAAAATTTAATCGATCGGGACCTCTCTATCTGGCTCGATCGTACGAAACAAAGCGCCTGAGTGATATGACTGTAAACATTTCAAAAAACGGGCACAACAAACTGGCTATCTTCATGCCGACGTTATTCGGGGGCGGCGGTCAGCGGTCGATGCTGAACCTCGCCCAGGGCCTTACTGAGCGCGGTTTTGAGGTCGATATGGTGCTGGTTAAAGCCGAAGGGGCTTTTCTCTCTGAAGTGCCCGATTCCGTTCGCCTGGTCAACTTGAACGCTACCCGCACATTGACGAGCATCCCGTCCTTGATCAGGTATCTCCGGACAGAACGGCCAAAATCCATGTTATCCGTATTCGGCTTTGTGAACGTCATCGCTCTCTGGGCATGGCGGTTGGCGGGTGTGGATACAAAGCTGTTCGTCAATGAACAAAATACAGTTTC
>JBFGQG010000501.1:0-2947 GCA_041564295.1 Anaerolineales bacterium
AGCGGATTCAGCGTTACCAGAGAAGGAGTGGCCGCCGGCTGAAAGCCCCCCAAACGACTCTCCGTTGAATGTCGCCCGGAATGGATGCCGAAGAAATCTAAATAGAAAGTAGACCGGTATGGGATCGCCCGTTACAGCGAAGCCCTGGTGACTGCCAGGGCAAGGAGTGCAGCAGGATAATTCTGCTGAACCGAGGTGGTACCGCGGAAGCGTTGCAATCATGCAAAGCCCTTTCGTCCTCACAAAGGACAAATGGGCTTTTTTGATTAAGACAAAATTTAACACAAGGACACATCATGCCAGACAACATCTTCTCCCTGCCTAAAACTTACGAATTCAAAGATACTGAAAGCCGGGTTTATCAGGACTGGGAGTCTCGCGGGTATTTCAAACCCAGCAATGATCCTTCCTATCCGGACCATGATCCATCGAAAAAACCGTATGTGATATCGATCCCACCACCAAATGTGACCGGTGAACTTCACCTTGGACACGCCATGTTTGTGTCCATGGAGGACCTGATGATTCGATATCACCGGATGCGAGGAATCCCGACGCTTTGGGTGCCCGGTTCCGATCATGCCGGTATTGCGACTCAGCTCCAGGTCGAGAAGCATTTACTGAGGACAGAAGAGGTCACCAGGGAGGAAATCGGGCGAGAGAAATTCCTCGAACTTACCTGGGCCTGGAAAGAGAAATACGGCGACATCATCACCAACCAGATCCGGCGATTAGGCGCTTCCTGTGATTGGGAAAGGCAGCGTTTCACGCTCGACAACGGTCTCTCCAACGCAGTGCGCGAGGCATTCGTTCGGCTATACGAAAAAGGCCTGATTTACCGGGGCCCGCGCCTGATCAACTGGTCACCTGGTTTGAAAACGGCCGTATCGGACCTCGAAGTCGAATACAGCGAAGAGCAAGGTAAGCTGTACTTCTTTAAATATTTGATTTCCGGTTCAGACGATTACCTGCCCGTGGCTACAACACGACCTGAAACCATTCTTGGGGATACCGCGGTTGCCGTGCATCCCGACGATGAGCGCTACAAGGCCTTTATCGGGAAGAAAGCTCTCGTTCCGATCCTTGGACGAGAAATCCCCGTGATTGCAGATGAATACGTCGACATGTCTTTCGGCACAGGCTCGCTGAAGATCACGCCAGGCCACGATCCAAACGATTATGCAATCGGCGAGAAACACAATTTACCCATCATTTCCATTCTGGACAAGGATGCCAAGGTCACAGAAGCTGGTGGACCCTATGCCGGGCAGGACCGGTTAGAAGCCCGTAAGAATCTTTGGAAAGACATGTATGCTGCCGGCCTGGTAATCAAGGAAGAAGATTACCTCCATACTGTGCCGCGTTCACAGAGAGGAGGCGAAATTATTGAACCAATGATCAGCACGCAATGGTTCGTGACGATAAAACCATTAGCAGAAGTTGCCCTCGAAGCAGTGAAGGACGGCAGGATCACAATCATCCCGGACCACTTCACGAAAGTTTATTACAACTGGATGGAGAACATTGAGGATTGGTGCATTTCCAGGCAGCTCTGGTGGGGACACAGGATCCCGATATGGTATTGTCCGGACGGACATATGACCACCGGCCGTGAAGACCCTTCGGCCTGCAGCCATTGCGGCAACACCGAGCTCGAGCAAGATCCGGACGTGCTGGACACCTGGTTTTCGTCCGGATTATGGCCGTTTTCAACCCTGGGATGGCCGGAGAATACGCCCGACCTGAGGTATTTTTACCCGACGACGATGATGGAGACGGGCTATGACATCCTGTTTTTCTGGGTCGCGCGCATGATCATGATGGGCCTTGAATTTACCGGACAGGTCCCTTTCGACACGGTCTACCTGCACGGTTTGATCAGAGATGAAATCGGTCGAAAAATGTCTAAAACGACCGGAAATGTTATCGATCCATTGACGGTGATGGATGAAATGGGGACAGACGCCCTGCGGTTTACACTTCTTGTTGGATCCACTCCAGGCAAGGACATGAACCTGTCCCTCGATAAAGTGCGCGCGAACAGGAACTTTGCAAATAAACTGTGGAATGCGGGCAGATTCGTCATCAGCGCCCTGCAGAACGTGCCAGCTGATGCAACGAACGGACCCAATTACACCACTGCTGATGCATGGATCTGGGCGCGTCAAAAACAACTGCGTCGGAGTGTGGAAAACCTGTTCCAGAACCACCAATATGGTGAAGCGGGACGCCAGATTTACGATTTCTTTTGGAGTGAATTTGCCGACTGGTACCTGGAAATCGCAAAACTGCAGATTGCAGAAGGCGGTGATCGGGCGTTTTACACCGCAGATGTCCTGGTAAGCGTGCTGGATACCTGTCTGCGACTGCTGCATCCTTTCACCCCATTCATCACAGAGGAGCTATGGGGCCGGTTGAAAAGTGCAGCTGTGGCCGTATCAACAAAGATAGGACTGCAAGACACAATCGGCGGAAATTGGCCGGAGGCGCTTATCATCGCGCCATGGCCTGATCCTTTGCCAGAAGAGGGCTGGGAAAGCCGTGCAGTCAGAGACTTCTCAAAGCTGCAGGATATCGTCAGAGCGATCCGGAACCAGCGTGCAGAGAAAAACGTCAAACCAACCGTACGGATCCATGCAATTCTGTCGACTGGCAATGAGGCTTTCGAAGATTTGCGGAAAGACGCAGGTGTTATCGCGAACCTGGCTGGTCTGGATGAGAATGCCTTTTCACTCGTCGCCTCCCTGGAAGAAAAACCCGCAGGGCATATCTCGCTTGTTGCCGGTGGGGTTGAGATCTACCTTCCGCTGGCTGATTTAACCGACCCGGCCGAAGAAAAAGCTCGACTGGAGAAAAGTCTGGCAGAGGTGGAAAACCAGATTGCACGCTTAGAAAACTTACTGGGCAGCGCGTTTGCGGAAAAAGCACCTGTGAATATCGTCGCCGC
>JBFGQG010000502.1:0-2943 GCA_041564295.1 Anaerolineales bacterium
AATGTGACATCGAATCCGCGCAGGGCCAGGTCGTGCGCCGTTGCCACGCCTGTAAATCCTCCCCCGACGACGATGGCATGAGGTTTATCCACGCTCTTCTCCAGTGCTTCCCTTTAATGCGGCGATCAGTTCACGGCAAAATGCCGGGATATCAGCTACTACCCTTCCCCAGACGAGGTTACCGTCCCGTAATGCCGGGACGTCGACCCATTCAGCTCCTGCATTCACCATGTCATCCATGATTCCCAGAGAGCCTGTCGCCTTCTTGCCATGTACGATGCCTGCCGAGGCCAGCACCCAGCCGGCATGGCAAATTGCGGCAATGATTTTCCCCTGTTCGTTCATAACCCGTACCAGGTCCAGGATCCCGGCGGAACGGCGGAGTTTGTCCGGCGCCCATCCGCCGGGCACGACCAGGGCAGAAAAATCATCAGCGGACACGTCATCGATCGAGACCTCCGGTTTCGCTTTCAAGCCACCCTTACCGACAAATGTCTCCAGTTTGTCGCTCACCACAGTGACGTTGTATCCCTCCTCCTGCAGCCGCATAAGAGGGACCCAGAATTCAAGGTCTTCGAATCCGTCCTGGACCAGGTAAGCGATCGGTTTTCGCTTAGACATTATCTTTTCCGCAGGAATCGATTAAAGAAGTAGACCAGCCCGAAGACCAGCCAGACGTTGATCCCAAATACAAAGCTCCAGAGCAGGCGTTCACCAAATGAAACACTTTCACTTCCCTGGAAAAATATCCACACGGCAACGAGAATGCTTACCAGCGCGGTTATCCAGAGGCCGTTTCGCCTGGAGATCCAGGGATCGCTCAGTGATGCGTTCGTTTTAGGCTCTGTCGCGTTTGAAGGTGTCTTTTGAGGAGGTGATTTTTTCTTCGGCAATGGTCAGACCTCACGTTTTTTATGAATTTAAAGTTGAACCTGGTTGGTGTGCGTGGAACATTATACCCACGCACACCAATTGATGAAATACTTCACATCACGGGTAGGTTACCGCGTTGTGGTTCGAGCCGACTCAGTCAACCCATTCAAACGTGCGTGTGACGGCCTTCTTCCACCCCTTGTAAAGCTGCTTGCTTTCCTTCGCGTCCATCTTGGGTTCCCATTTCTTATCCATGCCCCAGTTGGACCGCAGTTCGTCGAAATTGCTCCAGAAACCGACTGCCAGGCCGGCAGCGTACGCCGCACCGAGTGCCGTGGTCTCCGAAACCTTCGGGCGGATAACCGGAACGCCCAGGACGTCCGATTGGAACTGCATGAGCGTCTCGTTGAAGACCATGCCGCCGTCCACTTTCAGGGCGGTCAGGTCGACGCCGGAGTCTTTGTTCATGGCGTCGAGGACTTCGCGAGTCTGGTAAGCGGTCGCTTCAAGCGTTGCACGTGCAAAGTGGCCTTTATTGACGTAGCGAGTCATCCCGACGATGGCGCCGCGAGCATCGCTCTTCCAATACGGTGCGAAGAGGCCGGAGAAAGCAGGCACGAAGTAAATGCCTCCGTTGTCTTCCACGGTATTTGCGAGCTCTTCCACATCGGTAGATTTCTTGATCAATCCCAGGTTGTCGCGCAGCCATTGGACCAGCGCACCGGTGATGGCAATGGAGCCTTCCAGCGCATAAACGGCTTCCTGGTCACCGATCTTGTAACCGAGTGTCGTGAGAAGGCCGTTCTTGGACTGTACCGCTTTCGTGCCGGTGTTAAGCAGCATGAAGCAGCCTGTGCCGTAAGTGTTCTTGGCCTCTCCAACGTCGTAACAGGCCTGGCCGAAGAGGGCTGCCTGCTGGTCGCCGAGATCGCCGGCCACGGGCACGCCTTTCAGTTCGCCGACAGCCATGCCGTACACTTCACTCGAGGCTTTGATTGTCGGGAGCATCGCACGAGGAACACCCATGGTCTTAAGGATTTCTTCATCCCAGTCCAATGTCTTGAGGTTCATCAGCATCGTGCGCGAGGCATTCGTCACATCGGTGACGTGCGCGCCGCCGTTCGGGCCGCCGGTCAGGTTCCAGATCACCCAGGTGTCGATGTTGCCGAAGAGCAGTTCGCCCTTTTCAGCACGCGCCCGCGCGCCTTTGACATTATCCAGGATCCAGCGAATTTTCGGCCCTGAAAAATATGTCGCCAATGGGAGACCGACTTTCTTCCTGAAGCGGTCCTGGCCGCCGTCCTTGGCCAGGTCGTTGCAGATTTTGTCTGTCCGGGTATCCTGCCAGACGATCGCGTTGTAAACGGGTTTGCCTGTGGCTTTTTCCCAGACCACTGCCGTCTCACGCTGGTTGGTCACGCCAACGGCAGCGATGTCTTTCGGATCGATATTCGCTTTCTTAAGGCCGCCTTTAATCACGGCCTTGCAGCGATCCCAAATCTCCATCGGGTCGTGTTCGACCCAACCGGGCTTGGGGTAAATCTGTTCGTGTTCTTTCTGGTCGATGGCAACTACATTTCCGCTATGATCAAAAACCATGAAGCGGGTACTGGTAGTTCCCTGGTCAACCGCAGCTGCATATTTCGCCATTGCATTTTCTCCTAATGGAAAGTGCTTGAGTAGAGTTTATTTGTCTGCCAGAATTCCGGCAGCAGTTTGTAACAGAAGATACGAGGAAGTAGCTCCAGGATCCTGGTGGCCTGCACTGCGTTCGCCCAGGTAGCTTGCCCGGCCTTTGCGCGCCACGAGAGGTATCGTACCTTCCATACCTGTGCGGGCCGCTTCCGCGGACTTTTGAAGGGCGCTGGGCAGCGCAGTACCGTTTTCCACCGCGTTTTGAAGCGCATTCAATGCGGGCGTAAGAGCGTCGACCATCGTCTTGTCCCCCAGTTCAGCTTTGCCACGCATCACGACCCCTTGAACGGCAGCGTCAATCGCAGCGGTCCATTCCTCCAACGTGAGCTCCATCTTACCGGCAGTTGCCATGCCAGCCCTGAGGAACAAGGTGCC
>JBFGQG010000503.1:0-2930 GCA_041564295.1 Anaerolineales bacterium
AGGGTGTGACGGATGAAGAAGCAATGCCGTGTGTTTTCCAGCGGGTGGCAGCGGGTCGATTCCGGTCCTACAATTATGGGAATAATGGTTATGGGACTGGGCAAATGTACTGGCTGTTAAAGAACGGCGATTTTTTTGAGCCGGAAATGCCGGATGAAGGCATCGCGGTGTACAATTTTATCGGCGACCACGTCAGCCGTACAGTCGGGGAACTAGGAAAACTAACCTATGAGAGCCTGCCGTGGATGGAGTTTTACCTGTTCAAGACCAATCCGGTAAATGGGGACCTTGTCTCGTACCACTTGTCTGATAATCCAGCGGTGCATAGATTTCTGAAATCGGTTCAAACCTTCAGGTTGTTATCGCCTGCTGCGCGCTATGTATTTTCCAGGATTGACATCCCTCTGGCGCCAGCAGAGGAGGGAGTCAGGATCGTTGCAGAAGTGATAATTCAATCTAAACGCCTATATGATGCCCGTTTCACAGGTGATTTCTACGTGTTATTATGGCCTCGTGTCGGGTTGGAACCAGTCCTCGAGGGGAAACTAATAGGAATATTAAAAGCGGATGGAATTCGGGTCATCGACGTGCCGGAAATGCCCGGTGACGTGCCGGCACAGATCCATCCGCGCGATGCGCACCCTAGCGTGGCTGAGTACCGCTGGGTTGCGGAGTACTTATACGAAATAATTGCTGCGGGAGACTCTTAGTTTTATGGCAAAAATCATTTACGCTCCACTCATTAATGTCAACGATGACGAAATGATCTTGCTCGAATGGTCCAAAGAACCGGGCGATAAAGTCCATAAAGGCGAAGTGATCGGCATGGTTGAAACGACCAAGTCGACCGCCGATCTCGAAGCTGAAGGAGCAGGTTTTTTCGTCCCTCTGGTAGAGCCCGGAGCGGAAATCCAGGTGGGGCAGGTGATTGGGGCGTTGACGGAAAACCTTGGCGATCCGGTAGAAATCCCAATACATCCTGCGAGGGAAGAAGGCAAGCCAGTTGAACCTGAACTGCCGCGGGGCTGGACCCGCAAAGCTGAGGTCCTGGCTCGCAGGCACGGTATAGACCTTCACGCACTACAGATCCTCCCGGCTGAAGGCGAAACGATTGGTGAGATGGATATTGAGCGTTATCTTGCATCGACTGCCGCGATGCCAGGCAAATCAGGCGATATTTCTGAAGACCTGGTCGGTGGGTCGCAGCCGCACGGCGGCATCGAGCGGGTCCTCGTTATCGGTGCAGGTGGTGCGGGGGCGCAGATCCTGGACGTGCTGACCCGCCTGTCTTGGCAGCGTGCGGTCGGGCTGGTGGATGACTCTGCCGGGTTGAAAGGAAAAGTGATGCTCGGAGTCCCGGTGTTGGGGGCGATCGATGATGCCCCTGGGTTTTTCGAAGAAGGTTTGTTTGATGCGGCAATCATCTCGATTGGCACTCGTACGACGCTCCGTGAAGAGATTTTCGAGCGACTTCGAGACAACGGTGTCCCGTTTACTAACGTGATCGACCCGCGTGCTGCTGTATTAACGAACGTCAGTATGGGTGTCGGCAACGCCGTGATGCCGTTTGTGCAGCTGGCGACATCCGCAGTGATCGGCAACAACAATTTTTTCAGCACCTTCGTCGATATCGAGCACCACAACCAGGTTGGAAGCCACTGCACGTTTGGCCCGGGTGTAATGACGTCCGGTGGCGTGCAGATCGGGAGCAAGGTCAGGTTTGGGGCGGGGGTGTTTGTAGAGCCGCGGCTTTCGATCGGGGATGATTGTGTGATTGCTTCAGGCGTGGCGTTGACCCGCAGCGTACCGGCTAAATCCGTAGTTAAGACAAAAGCAAATTATGTCATTCGGACGAGCGATGATTGATTCGATCCCGACGGAAGACCCTCAAAAAGCTTTGCAGTTCACGCAGGCACTGGCCGCGTTTCTAAAGAAAGACTCCGCGCCTGTTGACCGGCCAGAAATTTCTGTTGTGCTGCCGGTGTATAACGAGGTGGATAACATCCCGGTGCTGTACGAACGCCTGACCGGAACGCTTGCAGCTGAACGCTTCGAAATCGTCTTCGTGGATGACGGTTCGAGCGACGGATCGACCGAAGTTATGTGCGGGTTGGTTGAAAAGGACGACCGGGTAGTCGTGGTTGAGCTTGCCCGCAATTTCGGTCACCAGGTTGCCATCAGCGCCGGATTGGATCATGCAGCTGGTCGCGGCGTCATCTTGATGGATGCGGACCTGCAGGACCCGCCGGAGGTGCTGCCTCAGTTCATCGCGAAGTGGCGGGAAGGCTACGATGTGGTCTATGCTGTACGTCAAAGAAGGAAAGAGAGCTGGGTCAAACGGACAGCATACAGCATCTTTTACAGGGTACTGCAGAGGATTGCCAGTATAAAGATTCCGCTGGATGCGGGGGATTTCTGTATAATGGACCGGCGCGTCGTCGATATCCTGGTGGGAATGCCTGAGCGGAACCGCTTTGTACGCGGGATCCGGAGCTGGATCGGCCTGGATCAGACAGGACTGGCCTATGAAAGACATCTCCGAAATGCAGGAAAACCGAAATTCACTTTTTTGAGATTGCTTTATCTCGCACTCGATGGTCTGGTTTCCTTCAGCTACGTGCCGCTGCGGGCAATTACATTGTTGGGATTTGTTGTCTCAGCGATATCGATCCTGTTGGCGGTCTTTTATACTGTTCAAAGGTTAACAATAGGCTTAAATCCTCCTGGATTTGCCACTATAGTAATAGCATTATTTTTTCTTGCTGGTGTTCAGCTTGTGACTTTGGGTGTGATCGGCGAGTATGTAGGACGAATATTTGAAGAGGTGAAGCGAAGGCCGCTTTATATAGTTCGCAGGATCCATGCGGGAGTCATTAGTGCGTATTTTAATGATAAATAATGAGTTTCCACCAAAAGGTGGAGGAATGGGG
>JBFGQG010000504.1:0-2928 GCA_041564295.1 Anaerolineales bacterium
CCATCCCCGTTCGGTGCAAACCGGGCGCTCGTACCTGCCATCTTGTTCCCTATCACCGGTTCGACGCCGGATTCAGCTCTAACAGCTTCCACGAGCAACTCGAGGTAGGGATTCGTGGAAGTGCAGGCCGAGCCAGGTTCCATGATGCGATCGCTGATCTCCAGGTTTTCTTCGGCAGCATAAGTTTCGAAATCAGCCATCAATCTTTCAAGCGGGTCTGAGGGGATCGCGCGAATCTCTACTCCCAGTACGGCATGGTCCGGCGTGATGTTGTACACGCCTGGAGTGCCGACCTGCACGAATGGGAAACGAATCTGGGAGTACCATGATCCCACATCCTGCATGGTGAGGTATTTTTCCGCCAACTCGGAGAGTTTAGACCTTGCGCCGATCAATTTATGAGTCAGGTCTGCGCCATATGGCATCATTCCGGAGTGCCCGCGAATGCCGCGACCGCTGACCTGGAAGCGTGTGACCCCGCGGTTTTGTGTGCAAACCTGTCCCCAGAGGTCAGTGCCTTCTTCTTCGGTCCTTTCGCCGGCAATGAAAATCTCGGGTTCATAGCCTTCAGCGGCCAATTCGCCCAGCACATGGCCCGTGCCCATCGGCTCGGTTTCCCCTATTTCCTCGTTCCCGACGAGCAGCAGGTTGATCGCCGGATAAGGCGGACCGGCCCTGATCCTTTCTCTCAACCAGACCATGTAGGTTGCGACGACGGTCTTCATATCGGCCGCACCGCGCCCCCAGAGATAATCCCCTTCGATGCGAGGTTGGAATTGCCGGTCATCCGGCTCGGGCGCGACCACATCGAAATGGCCGGACAGCATCACCGGCGCCTCAGCCCTTCCAGGGAATCCCGCCAGGATTGCTGGGTATGCGCCCTGATCAAATCGGCGTACTTCCACGCCGCCTTTCTCGAGCCAACCAGCGATAAAATTGCCCGCTTCCCGGACCGCGGAGATACGAACAGCATTCCCGACTGTGACAGAAGGGAAGCGAATTAACCGCTTGGCCAGTTCAACAATTTCCTGCGTAATATCCATGCTACTTTTCCAGAGCTTTCAAACCTATCTTGAGTCTTTTCAACGCTCCCTCAGTCACTTCGGGAGGGGTTGCGTAAGAGAACCGGACCCATCCGGCCCCGTCATCTGAGCTGTAGACACCCGGGACGACCGCCAGACCATGGTTCAGGCCGAGATATTCGCTCATTGGCTCAGTATCTGTCCAACCGGCTGCATCCAACCAGGGTTGCACGTCAATAAATGCGTAATATCCTTGACCCACAATTGCCTTGTAGCCGTTTTCTTCGATGAACCTGCGTAAAACCTGCCGGCTCGCCGAAGTCGGCTCAAGGATCGAACGCGCGGCTTTTGCAAAGCCCATTTCGTAAGCGCTCTCAGCGACAGCCATGCTGAAATACGTCGGTACAACGGTATGCGATGCCCTGGCAGAAATGAAATCGGTTACTTTTTTCGAAGAGATCAGGTGAGCGTTGCGGATATTCGACCCACCGAGGCTCTTGGTGATCCCATCCATCACCATGATGCGCTCGCGTTCTTCCGGGCTGAACTTCCCCATGACATCGTTCAGGTTCATCGGTGATTCGTCAGTGACGTAATGATAGATCCAATCAAGCAGGACGAATGCAACGCCTGCTTCCAGTGCACACCTGGCCAGGCGCACCTGCTCGTCGGCAGAAATGGTCCTGCCGGTCGGGTTGTCTGGGCTGGTGATAATCAAGCCGGCAATCTTTCGTCCGTACCGGGCCGCGTAAGCCACGCTTTCCCGGATACTGTCATCAGAATATGCCCAGCCGTCTTCCGGATGGCCCGGGGCGCGCAAGACATTGGCCCCGATGCCGTACGGGCCCCAGTTGTACGAAATCCACGGGACTCGTGACACCAGGAGGACGTCTCCCTGGCGTCCGTGGCCCAGCGCCAGCATGGCTGCATAAGCCTTGACGAGCGCGTCACGCCCTCCTACCGCGCCGACGACGTTCTGGGGAGTAATCCCGCTGCTGCTGTCCACCTGCCAGTAGTCTTCGATCACGGCTCGCCGGAACGCGTCCGAGCCAAACGGCATATCGTATGCCGTTCCCTGCCGGATTTGCTTTTGGGCGGCCGTTTCAAGGATTTCAGGCGGCACGCCCGGCAGAGAGGCACCACCGTCTCCCTGCGATGCGTCGTAGGTTGGCTGGTCAGGAAATTTTTCTTTATAAATCTTCAGCGAATTCTTGATGAGGAACATCCGCGACGGTGGGATATCCATCAAACGATTCAGGTGGTCGCTGGAAGGGACGAGGTTTTCTATGGGTTGGACGAATTGAGGAGAATCAGGATTATTCATTTTATTCCGAATAAAGACCCGGTTTTTCAGAGATCGGGTGTTTAATATTATGTAGCGTATTGCATTCCGGCGATTCGATCATTTTCATTTCACCGCCAGGCCAACGTATGATGATTCTTTCTACTTGCGGGACGTCTCCCAGGCCGAAGTGGGCGACGGGTTCCATCTGGCAGAGATAGCCGCTGCCTGCATCGATCGACCGGCGCTGCACTCTGTCCTTCTCAATCAGGGTGACCATTGCGCCGCGTGCCGGTGCGCCGTATTGAGTCAAAGGGAGAACGCGCAGCCAGTTTCCTGAATTGGACTCCGCCTTGAATAAAGAGAGCGGTTGGAAGCCGCTTTCGCCATGGACAATAAGCAATTCCAGTTGTCCGTCGTTGTCGAAGTCACCAGTAACAGCGCCTGTACCGAGTTCCATCGCCTCGACGGCCTCACCCGGGTCGATTTCTTCAATTCTTCCGTCCCAATTCCGGTAGAGCCGGTTCGGTTGGCCGATATTGTTGAAGAAAATCTCTTCACGCCCGTCATTATCGAAATCAGCAGCAATGACTGTCCTGACCCTCGATGGGCGAGACCAGGCGG
>JBFGQG010000505.1:0-2927 GCA_041564295.1 Anaerolineales bacterium
TCGAATCGTTCCCGGAAGGACTGGACACGAACCTGAACTCGGCCGGAGAAGGCCTTTCCGCGGGTGAGGCGCAGCTGCTCGCATTTGCCAGGGTGTTTCTCAGAAATCCCGGGCTCGTGATCCTCGATGAGGCCTCCTCGCGATTGGACCCGGTAACCGAAGCCCGGTTGGAAAAGGCCATTAGTCGATTGTTGGCCGGTCGAACCGCAGTGATTATTGCACACCGCCTGGCGACGGTCCAGCGATCCGACGAAGTGATGATCCTCGACCAGGGACGAATCCTCGAATGCGGCCGGCGGCAAGATCTTGCAGCTGATCCGCAATCACGTTTTGCACGTCTGCTGGAGTTGGGGCTGGAACAGGAGCTGGTCTGATGACGACGCCTGACCACGCGATCCCCACGTGGAAATACATGCTTGAACTGGCTCGCTACCGTTTGCCCGTCTTCATCGCCAGCGGCATTCTCGCCAGCATCCTGTATTATTTATTCCCTCTCATCCCAGGTTTGATCGTGCGTGAAATTTTTGACCTTCTTTCAATTGAGGGTATATCGTTCGCACGTGCGCAGAGCGAGATCATGCGCCTGATCGGGCTGTTGATCGGAGCAACGGTAGCCCAGGTACTCGTCCTTATCTGCGCAGGCGTCATGGAAACCGCGCTGCACCTGATGGTCAACACGCTGCTGCAGCGCAACATGCTGCGGCACGTACTGGATCAACCCGGTGCGCGCCCTCTGCCGCATTCGCCTGGAGAGGCAATCGCCAGGTTCCGGGATGATGTCGAGCAGATTCCCAGTTTCTTGAGCTGGACGATCGATCCCGTCGGACAGTTCATCGGAATCGCTGTTGGTCTGGTCGTTATGGCGCAGATCAATCCGTTGATCACCTTTGCCGTCTTCCTGCCTCTGGCGATCATCGTCATTCTGGTCAACCTGGCGACGAAACGGATCCGGGCGTACCGACTGGCGGCACAGCAGTCCATTGGCGGTGTGACCGGTCTTGTCGGCGAAATCTTTGGTGCGGTGACTTCCGTCAAGGTTGCCGGTGCTGAGCATGCCGTTGTCGCTCACCTCGACGAATTGAACGAAACGCGGCGCGCGGCCACACTGCGCGATACGCTTTTTTCCCAATTTTTGAACACCATCAGCTATAACATGGGGAATATCGGAACAGGGGTCCTGCTGTTTGCCGCAGCAGGAGAAATGCTTGCCGGGCGTTTCACCGTGGGTGATTTCACACTATTCGTCCTTTATGTCCAGTGGCTGACTGTGATTACGGGGATGTTCGGCAGTTTCCTGACCCGCTACCGGCAGGTTGGCGTGTCACTCGATAGATTGTTGGAAATCATGCAAGGTACACCTCCGATGCAGCTCGTCGCACATGAAAACACCTATCTATTCGGCGAACTGCCCGAACTTAATCCACCCGACAGGCGTGCCACTGAACCGCTCGATCACCTGCGCGTCGAAGGATTGACCTACCGATTTGTGGAGAACGGCCGGGGCGTTGAAGATGTGACCTTCGAACTCGAACGCGGGTCGCTTACAGTGGTCACCGGCCGGATAGGTTCCGGAAAGACGACGCTGCTCCGTGCGCTGCTCGGTTTGCTTCCGGCTGACGGGACAATATTGTGGAACGGTCGCCGTGTGGAGGACCCTGCGAAATTTTTCGTACCTCCGCGAACGGCGTACACTCCACAGGTCCCCAGGCTGTTTTCCGAGACGCTGCGGGATAATATCTTGATGGGCCTGCCGGAGCGGGACGGAGATGGGTTCCAACGCGCCATCCGCTCTGCAGTAATGGAGGCTGATGTCGATGCCCTGGACGACGGTTTGGAAACCGTGGTGGGACCGCGCGGGGTTAAATTATCCGGCGGTCAGCGGCAGCGCGCTGCTGCGGCACGGATGTTTATCCGGGACCCTGAGCTGCTGGTGTTTGATGATTTGTCGTCTGCGCTGGACGTGGTTACAGAGCGGATGCTCTGGGAGCGCATGTTCTCCGTGTCAGCGCTGCCTACTGTATTATCCGTATCGCACAGGCGGACCGTGCTGCGCCTTGCTGACCAGATTATCGTGATGAAGAACGGGCGCGTCGATGCCGTCGGATCGCTCGACGCGCTTCTCGCCGGAAACGAGGAAATGCAACGGCTGTGGGCCGGCGAAATTGAAGGGAATTAGCCTGGTGTCGGGAAACGAATTAACCGATAAAGACATCCTGCCTGTCACCCGCTCGAAAGCGGATGCACAGGCCAGTTATAACCGGCTGAGCAAAATGTATGATGTTCTCGTCGCTGCTGGTGAGCGCAGGTACCGCGAGGCCGGATTAACCCTGCTTGATATTAAGGCAGGGGATTGCGTGATTGAAATTGGGTCCGGAACGGGTTTATCCCTTGTCGAGTTCGCAAAAAGGACAGGGGACGATGGTTTTGTAATGGGACTCGACCTTTCAACAGGCATGTTGAAAGTGACTGGCGACCGGTTGAGCGAAGCGGACCTTGGGAAAAAGGTCTCGCTTTGCTGTGGTGATGCGGCCTATCTTCCGGTGAAGGATGGCGCATTTGATGCCGCGTTCATGAGCTTCACTTTAGAACTGTTCGATACCCCCGAAATTCCGGTGGTCCTTCAAGAGATCCGCCGTATCCTTTCACCTGGCGGAAGATTGTGTATCGTGTCACTCTCCAGGGCTGGAAAACGAGGCCTCATGACGAATCTTTACGAGTGGGGGCACAGGCGTTTCCCGAAACTGCTGGACTGCAGGCCGATCTACCTGGCGAACGCCCTAACAACAGCCGGATGCAAGCTTCTTAAGGAGCTTGAGATGTCGTATTGGGGATTGCGAGTTTCGGTCGTCCTGGCAGTGATATGATCGGATCACGCCACGATCGAGCCTGCCTCGGCGCCGCCCGTCAACGCCTTGAGGCCTCCAGCA
>JBFGQG010000506.1:0-2925 GCA_041564295.1 Anaerolineales bacterium
GTCTATGGTCTGCTGGATGCGGTAGGTGAACATTCGTGTGACGACGCCGCGGCGCGTATTTGCGAGCAATTCACCGAACAGCTCGGATGCCTTGGATTTGTAAGTCACCAGGGGATCGCGTTGGGCGTACGCTTCAAGCCCGACAGAAACACGCAGCGCTTCCATCTGGGTGAGGTATTCAACCCAGAGTTCGCTGATCACCCGCAGGAGCAACTGCCGGTAAGTTGTCGTGAGGACGAAGCGGCCCAGCCCATCGGCAACCTTTCCAGATATTTCCGGATTTAACTTTCCGAGCGGCTTATCCACAATCGTGTTGAACTCGTCTGCACCGACAGCATGTTTGATAACTCGCTGAAGCGATTTCGGGAACTCCGAAATTGAATTGTTGACCGCACGTGCGTATTCTGTCAGCCCAAGACCTTTCTGCAACCGGTCCTGTGCATCCTGCAGGTGTAGCAGGATCTGCTCTGTAATCTGATCCTCGTCCGCATCAGCAATGAAACGTGTCGCATAATTCACGTAAGTGAGGCGCGTTGTCCGCTGCCAGACACGCTGCCGGGTGCGCCGGTCGAAGGTTGCGCGCTGGCCCTGGGGGATGCGCAAGAGAATATTGATAATATGTCCGGTGTTTATCTCACCACTGACCTGTTCCAGCGATTTGCGGATGTCCTTCGCAATAGATCCATCTCCGTCTTCGCCGATATAACGCTCTATTCGCCGCGCAAATGCGTTTTCAACAGCCGCCAGCAGCTCTTCTGCAAACGCATCCCAACCTTCTACAGTCAGGTCCTGTGGATTGACCTCAACCGGCTCACCCAGCCTACGCTCTACGATCGTGGCCAACCGTTTCGCCGATGCAGTCGTCAGGAAAATTTCAACCTGGTTTTCGATCTCTTCCTCGAGTGAGAAGGGGTCATCGTGCAGGGATTGGATCTGGCGATTATCCAGTTTGACTGGCGCCCGAACCAGGTTGATTAACTCCTGGTGTAGGTCTTTCGACGTGCGGATATCTTCTTCGTCATCCGGGTCAATCCCGTTCAGGAAAAGCTCCAGCACGTCGACTCGTTCGTCGTATTGTTCTTCCACGCGCTGGATGGTGTTGTCCAAAGACTCGGACAGGCTGGCGAGAATGTGCGTTTTTTCGGTCTCCAGGGAGGCTTGTGACACTTCGACCAGCTTCGCAAGCACCTTTTTGCGGTCACTCAAATCGTCCTTGAAAAGATTGTCGACGATCAGCCTGAGCGAGAACGACGGGTATATGAGGTTGGCGAAAATCAGCGTCGGCTGGGTCTGGTCGGCCCAGGCAACGAGCTTCCAGGGTCCCTCCGGATCGGTGAAGGCTTCGGGAACTCGCAGGCGGACTTCGGCCGCCAGCATTTCGTTGACATCATCTGTCAGGTCGTCCTTCGTGAAAATGCGGTCGCGCTGGCCGTAAATTGCGGCGCGCTGGCTGTTGAGCACATCGTCGTATTCAAGCAGGTGTTTTCGCGTGTCGAAATTGGCGCCTTCAACCCGGGTTTGAGATTGCTCGACGATACGGCTGACCATGCCCATTTCGATCGGCATATCTTCGTCGATTTTGAGCCGTTCCATCATCGACTCTGCCTGTTGGCCGCCGAACAGGCGCATGAGGTCGTCCTGCATGGACAGGTAAAACCGCGATGAGCCCGGGTCGCCCTGGCGGGCGGCACGGCCGCGCAACTGGTTGTCGATTCGACGTGATTCGTGGCGTTCCGACCCGATCACGTGCAGCCCACCGAGTTCCTTGACGAGCTTGCTTTCCTTCATGTATTTAAGGAAAGCCTGGATCTGCTCAGAATAGATGCCGTATTGGTCCTGAGAAAGTTTCAACAATGCATCGCGCCGCTCCTCGAGCGTCAGGTCGTACGGATCTTCATGCCCGGCGCGCTTCAGCACACGGCTGACCTGCGTCAGGATATCTTCGGACAGCTCACCACCGAGTTTGATATCGACGCCTCGTCCGGCCATGTTGGTCGCGATCGTAACCGCGCCGTATGCACCGGCACCGGCGATGATCTGGCTTTCTTCGGTATGTTTCCGGGCATTGAGCACCTGGTGGTTCACGCCGTTCTTGAGCACTTCTTCAAGCCGGTCGTAATGGTCAGATGAAAGCCAGAGGATTTTGAGCAGGCGCTGGATATTCTCCGAATGGAACGGGCTGATGTTGACGCTCAGGTCCCGGGCCATCTGGCTCATCTGCCTTGCGGGCAGTAATCCGAGAGGGCGGCTGAGGAATTCGAGTTCGGGAATGGCACGGCCATCCGCTTCTCGATCATGGGCTTCCATCCACGCATCTCGTAGAACGAGCACCTGGGCCAGTTTGCGGATCGGGTCGGCTTTCAGCCGGGAGGAGAGCTGGTCAGACAGTTCAACTGAAGTCGTTCCGACGAGGATCGGCCTGCCCAGGACATGATAGCGCAGGATTTCCTGGCCGATTGCCCGGAACTTGGCCTCTTCGGTCCGGTAAATTACGTCCGGATAGTCCTTTCTTTTATAAAAAACGGGGTGCCCGTTCTGTTCCGGGTGTACGTAATAGGTGTACTTGTATCCCTCTTCGTCTACCGCTTCGTGGGCCTGCAGCGGCCATTCCGGGCGAGAGGACTGGTAATCGAGGTTCGTAGGAATTTCCAGCACATCGAGCTTATAGATCTTCTCGAACTCTTCCGCCTCGGTTGAAGCCGTACCGGTCATGCCAGAGAGCTTCTCGTACATCCGGTAGTAATTCTGGATCGTAATTGTGGCGTAGGTGACGTTTTCGCTTTCGACCTTCACGCCTTCCTTCGCTTCAATGGCCTGGTGCAGTCCGTTCGACCAGCGGCGCCCGGGCATCAGGCGACCCGTGTTCTGGTCGATGATGATGACCTTGCCGCCCTGCACGAGGTAGTCCTTGTTGCGCTTGTACAC
>JBFGQG010000507.1:0-2924 GCA_041564295.1 Anaerolineales bacterium
AGCCGATGAGGGAACGAGCAGCGGAGTCTGGGAAGCGTTGATCGCAGGCTATCTGGCAGGCCGAGCCAGCCAACAGCCGCTCGAAACAGCCCTGGCATTAGGCGCTGCAGCAGCCAATTTTACGGCATCCCAGGTAGGTCACGAGTTTGGTTCGCTTAGAGAGGTCAGGGACCTTGCAATGGAAGGAGATCAGACTTCTGCAACAGAGGGTGATGCGGAACAGAATAACGATGATGGCTAGTACAGATGAATTAGAGTTCTAGAGGTATTTACAAATGAAAATAAACCGGAAAAGAATCCGGACGAAGTTAGAAACCAGGCGAGCAGATCTTGTCAAAAAAATGAAAGAAGGCCAGCGGGGGTTGAAGCCGCAGCCCGGCGCCAACCCTGATCGAAGCTCGCTGGCTCAATCCTATACGAGTCAGCAGATGCGAATTCGATACTACGACAAGATTCAGAAGCAGATCCGACAGTTGGATTCTGCGCTCACGCGCCTGGAAAAAGATAAGTATGGATATTGTGAAAATTGTGAAGAAAAAATCTCTCCCGAGCGGCTTGACGTAATGCCGCAGGCGACAATGTGCGTTTCCTGCCAGGCAGATCAGGAGAGCAGGCTATAAGTATCGAACGGAGGTGAAAATCATGAAAACTCAGAAAAAGAAATTGAAGCGAGGTGATTGGATCGTCCACCAACATTACGGTCTCGGCCAAATCAGCAAGGTAGAAACAAAGACGATTGCTGGTGAACTGCGCCAGTATTACCGTGTTGAGATCGACGACGGTAGTTTTTGGGTACCGGTGGAAGAAACCATCAATGAACGCGTACGCCCAATCGCTTCCCCCGAGCGCTTCAAACGTGCCATCGAGGCGTTAAAAGAAGCACCGGGTTCAATGGAGCTCAATTTTAAAAGTAGGAAAAAACGCATTGCGGAAGATCTGGGTGATGGCGATCTCGTTACCGATATTCGACTGATGCGCGATATGTCGGCCCGGCATAGGTTGAAAAAGCTGAGCACGACCGAGAAAACTACCCTGGAAAATATTAAATCAAGAATCGTCCAGGAATGGTCGATCATTGCCGGAAAGGATTTGACGGAGTTGACCAGGAAACTCGATCGCATGTTGAAAAATAGTGCTGATCTCGTTGAACAGACGTAGCATCTGACTCTAAACGACTGGATATGATTCTAATTACCGGTGCGTCCGGAAAAACGGGGAAGGCTGTTGTTGCAGCCCTGGCGCGGTCAAACTCACCGGTAAGGGCTGTCGTAAGGCGTCCATCGCAAGTAGAGATGCTATTAAGGATCGGTGCGGGGGATGCAGTCATTGCGGATATGCGCGCGCCCGGAGATATGCAGAATGCTTTCGAAGGCGTTCGAGCGGCGTATCATATTTGCCCGAATATGAGCCCTTTTGAATTTGAAATTGGAGCAGTGGTGATTGCCTCAGCCATAAGTGCCGGTATAGAACATCTGGTGTACCATTCAGTTCTTCATCCACAAACACGTGAAATGCCGCACCATTGGAATAAACTTCAGGTTGAGGAAGCCCTCATAGACTCCGGGCTGAATTTCACGATTCTCCAGCCGGCAGCGTATATGCAGAATTTACTGGCGGGTTGGGAACTTCTTTTTCGTCAAGGTGTATTACGAAATCCCTATCCGGTTGAAACGCGCTTGAGCCTTGTTGACCTTCAGGATGTGTCTGAAGTCGCCGTCGAAGTGCTCACCAGGCCGGGCCATAAGAACGCCATATACGAACTCGCCGGGACAAATCCGCTGTCGCAATTGGAACTCGCGGAGATTCTCGCCGATGCGTTGGGCAGGCCGGTCAAGGCAGAAGAAGAGCCTCTTGATCAATGGGATGAGCGGGCAGTTCAAGCAGGTCTGGACGTTGACCAGCGAGAACTTTTGAAGAAGATGTTCAGTTATTATGCCGGTCATGGGTTTGCAGGTAATCCGACCACGCTGAAGTGGTTACTGGGTCGCCGGCCAACAAATGTGTATGAGTTTGCCCAGAGGGAGGCTAAAAACGAGGCAGGTTTGCTTGGTGGTAAATAGAGGTTAGTCTTGCAGAAAGCTCACAGCGTTGGCACCTTTTAATTCCGGCAGAATTTGTTTCCAGCTGATTTCATCCATCTGCGTTGCAAATAATTCTCCGTTGGACAGTACTGCCCACACCTCATCTCCGATCTGGGTGAACCGTTCAACCATATGGCGCGACCAGGGTGTATCTAGCCCGTGGGTGGCTTCATACCAGCTATCTCCGCCGTCATGTGTTTCTAAAATCGTTCCCCCAGAATCCACGCCGCGCGCAGGTCCGATCAGGATATGGTTTGCATCCATGTTATCGACCCAGCACGCCCGCGTGTACCCGTAGCGGTTTACCCTTTCAAATGTTTCCCCGCCGTTCGTCGACCGGTAGAAGCCGGCGTTCGTTGGAGCAAAAAGTAGATCTGGGGAAGAAGGGTGCACTTCAACCGAATGGACATCTGCATGGATAAAGCCAGGTTCAGGCTCCTTGAATGCAGCCTGCCCGTCGCTTCCGGGAGCTAAATTCCAGGACAAACCACCATCGTCCGACCGCAGCAGTCCGCCGACTTCAACTGCTGCATAACCCCGGCGGCCGTTAAATGCGAAACCTCGTACACACCCGGATTCTGGCGAATACGGCAGCCACCACCTGTGTATTTCTCGAAGTTCAGACACCTCGGGACGTTCATCCCATGAATCCCCGCCGTCCTGTGAAATAAAAATCCCGGCGGGTTCGGTTCCGGCGAACTCTAAGTCAGAGATTTCCGGGTGAAATGCGAGCCAACGGACGTGCCGGTGGGTAAGGCCTTTGTTAATCTCCGCCCAGGTCTGGCCCTGGTCTTTTGAGCGGAACAAGCCGGACGTCGTTCCGGCGATAATCACCCCTTCACG
>JBFGQG010000508.1:0-2921 GCA_041564295.1 Anaerolineales bacterium
ATCTGGGCGAGGGCTACGACGGCAGGAGGATGGTGGATCTCTTCGGTAGGACCCGGTGCGAAGAAAAGGTCAGATGCGAAAGCCGTAGGTTTCTCCGGCTCTTCTTCCACGGGCTGCGCCGGGGGTGCATACTCTGCTTCTTCGGGCAGGGTCAACTGGGTCGGCTGGAGTTCGTCCTCAGCAACGAAGAAGCCGGCGCCCATACCGCTGTCCTCAAAATCCGGAGGCGGTTCGTCCAGGTTTTCCACGTAAACCTCGGGTTCGTTTTCCTGGGGGAGCGGTTCCTGTTCCATAGTCGTTTCCTCGCTGACTTCCTCAGGAGCATCGACGACCGGTTCGATAATATCGTCTGCCGTCAGCTCCTGCTCTTCTTCGAAAATACGCTCGATCTCGTCGACTTCATCATCTTCCAACAGTTTCATCTTCGGCGGGGGGAGTTCGGCGCTGTCTTCGATTTGCGGACGAACTTCCTCATCCATCAGGGAATCGAACTCTTCGAATTCCTCTACTTTAATTCTCCGGTAAGCATCCGAATGGATTCCATCGCTGAGCCCAGCGGCATTATCATCCGCATCCTCAGAAAGCATTTCATCTTCATCCAAACGATCGAACGTTGGCGGCTCTTGCCGGTCCCATTCATTGATCAGCTGCTCTTCCAGCGGTGTGTCCGGGCCCTGCGGGCCGGGTTTAACAGGGTAATCCGGTTTATCCGTTGGTTGAGGACTGGCGCTCTCGTCAGGTTGGGTTTTCTTGCTCTTGGAATTCTTGTTTTTACTGGTAGCCATAAATTTTTCTATCCGTTGTCCGTTTTATTTGCTGGATTTTACTGGGGCGTTTTCCGAAGAATCTGCTGTATGGACAGACCCTTCCCGGCGTGTTTTCTGCCGGTAATAAGCGATGATCTGATCGATTGCACTCGTTTCGAGGGGGCTTTTATTTTCAGTCTGGGCTTTCAAAGCTTTCATCACGATGATCTCGCTCAGGTTGTAGATATCACCGCCGGAAAGGCCTTCTGAAGCGGTCGCTAATCGCCTGAAATCCATGTCCGGCAGGCCTTTTGCATCTCCAAGAAAATTGCCGTACATGCGCTCGATCGCTGCCCGGTTTGGGAGTTCGAAGAACAGGTTGAACTTGATGCGCCTGAGGATGGCATTGTCGTATGTGCCGAACAGGTTTGTGGCCAGGACGATCATGTCTTTGAACCGGTCCATCTCATTAATGATCTGTCCACGCGCGGTGTTCAGCGCGTATTCAGCCCCCTGGCGCAGGTCGGCGATTCGGCGGCTGACAAACGCGTCCGCTTCGTCGAGCATGATGATTGACTCTTCGGAATCGATCTCGCGAAACGCCCGGACAATGTTTTTCGGCGTGCGCCCCAGCAGCGACGATTCGACGTTTGCAAAGTTCATCACGTAAAGGGTTTTCCCGAGTTCGCTGGCAAAGGCCTCTGCGACCATCGTCTTCCCTGTACCGCTCTCTCCGAAAAAATTGACGAGGAAACTGCGCGTCACACTGCGCACGCCCATCTGCGACCGGATCTCGGGGTAGTGCCGGGCGTAGAACACCACGTCGCTGAGGACATGCTTGAATTCCGGGCTGCAGATGAAATCGTCCAGCACAAATCGCGGCTCGACTTTTTCCATCAACGGCGGATCACCTGTATCGTGACCTTCAGCATCCGCAGACTCTGTCGCTGGAGCAACGTCATCAAAGCGGACGCGCACATCGGTAGGGAAGGGAGTCAGCCTGCCGGCGTACATCGCCAGGGAAGCGGCCACGTCCTTGCAGAACTGCTCTCCGGCCTCGGGGACCTGCGCGGTTGAGGTCTCGAGCACGAAGCGGACTGAATTACCGGAACGGTCGAGTTGGATCTCTCGCAGATGTTCGTAGCGTTTTCCGTTCATTTCTGGTTTATTCAATGTAGTCCAGGTCAATCCCGTCGATGTTGACGCGTGACACGGTTTCAATGGACCGCCACGCGCTCATGACATAGGCGGATACTCGGAGAGTGTTGAAGATGTAGCGGTTCACCAACCGAACACGATTCGACCACTGGTTGTAGCCGTTCATGTATAGATAATCGGCGATGCGCGCGGAAATGTAAGACAGGCCTTCCGCCAGGATGGTAAGACCCGCCGCAATCGTCTCTTTGCCGTCTGCGTAGAGGAACCGGAAGATCGATCTGGCCAGCCCGAGTGCAATTTCACGAAAACTCATATGATTTCTTTAATTTGTCCCTGCCGGTTGGATTTGCTGATTGCAGCCGACAGCGGCGTACTCAATACGCAACGTCATTCGCCGAAATCCATGAACCGCTGGGTGCGAGACTTGATGTTGCGCATGATGTTCCTTGATCGATCGAGATGCATTTTGGATTTGATCATCTCGTTCATCTGGGCATAGTATCCGGCAAGACGTTCGTGATCGCCAGCAGCGACGCTGCTCTCCTTGCCGAAGATCTTTTCATCGATTTCGAGCGCCCTCATCAGCAGTTGTGTGGCAGCCACGAAATCCTTCTGCATTGCATGGACCTGCGCGATATTCTTGAGGTCGATGGCCATGTGGGAATGTTCCGTCCCAAAAAAATGTTCATCGATGTCCTTCGCCTGGTTGAACCACTTCAATGCCTCCTCTGGCCGGTTCTGTTTAAATGCGATACCGCCGAGGGCGTTCAGGTCGTTGGCGATTTCGGGATGGAGGTCGCCGAAAACACGCAGGTCAATCTCGTAAGCTTCCTGGTAGCGCTGCCGGGCTTTCTGGTAAGCCTTCTTTTCTTCATGGACACGGCCGAGGTTGCTCAGCGCGGTCGCAACGTGTGCGTGGTACCGGCCGAAGAGCCGCTTGTAGCCGTCCACAGCCTGTTCCAGGTAGCGTTCCGCGTCGTTGTGCTTCCCCAACAGCCGCATCAGGTTGCCGAGGTC
>JBFGQG010000509.1:0-2920 GCA_041564295.1 Anaerolineales bacterium
AGCCAGCCAACCCGAAATCTCGCCGTCAAAGCTGAGGGTAAATTCGCTTTTTTCCTCTGCGATCCCGCTGAAAAGAAAAGCGATATTTCCGGACAACAATCCGGTCGTTTCCTGTTTCATTTCACAAAGCCGGCCTGCGTCCAGTGCAGTAACCTCATGACTGACAACCACATCGCGTCCCATGAATTGGCTGACTTCATTCCAGGTCGTTCCAACCTCAAACGGTTCGCCGGAGTAATCCCTGATAGAAACCGTTGGCCGCCATTCGGGCACCTTTTTAATGTCGGTGACGTATTGAAATACATCCGTCGATGGGCGGTTAATCTCAATTGATTCGGATATTGTAAATGCTGCCATTGCCTTTTCTCCCGGGTTATTGTTTGGTTTATCTTAATGAGTATAACAGCTTGAAGAAATCCTCTGTTTTTTCGGGTTTCCGATTCATGAATCACAACTGTACCTTGCGGAGGCAGAACAACTGCTGTATTCTGGTGGTTCGGTTACGGAGCCTCTTCCTACCTGCGAGCACCGGGTCACACAGACTGCCGGCAGATCGATCCGTGCGGACGACCTGTCCCAGCTGCACTATACTCCGGAATAGATAACCTGAGCGGCTTCCGATCCTGAGCGGAGTCGGCCGTACCGCGTGCTATTAAATGAGACATAATATGGACTCTGATCGCAATTCTCTCCCCCTGCACCAACAGGCGATTGTCGCACGTTTCGTCGCCGCCTGCCGGGCTGATGACCGGGTCATTGCTGCCTTTCTTCGAGGATCACATGCGACCGGGCGTGCAGACAGGTTTTCGGATGTCGATCTATCTGTCATCACGGCAGATGATGGGTTTGAAAGTTTTTACGTTCAGCGGGATGAATTCATCAGGCAGCTGGGCCGGCCGGAATTCATCGAAGATTTTGACATTCCCCATATCGTGTTCATCATTTTCGCTGATGGCACGGAGGTTGAGATCAGCTTCGGTTCAGAAAGCAACTTCCGGCACCTCCATGACGGCGCCTTTCGTATCCTCGTCGATAAGACCCAGATTTTGGGCGATGCAGTGTTCCTTTCACGGGGCACTGGGCCGGACGAACAGGTTGAAAATTTACGACGCCTGGTCTACTGGTTCTGGCACGATTTATCCCATCTCATCACGGCCATAGGCAGAGACCAGCTCTGGTGGGCCCATGGGCAGCTGGACGAACTCCGCCGGATCTGTATCGGCCTGGCCCGCCTGAAGAATAATTTCTCTGATCCGGACGTTCTGGAGGACGTATACTTCAAGCTGGAGTCGGTGGTGCCCCCGGCTGATTTGGTCATGCTGGAGTCCACCTTCTGCCCGATGGATCCAAGCGATATTCTGAATGCCGGCTTTACGCTCGTCCGTTTTTTCCAGGAAACGGCTGTTCCGCTTGCGAAGGCGAATGGTGTTGATTATCCCGGGAACCTGGAAACTGTTTTTATTCGAAGAATGGAGTCCCTGAGAGGGTAACCGGCTGCGCATATCCCCCACGGGGATTGGGCGACTGTGAAGCTGTCGATGGAAGTTTTCCTCTTCGGGTGAAACTTCAATTTCCTCGCCTTTACAACCACAAAAAAGCAGCGCAGCTGAATTCCTAGCCCTCGGGCGCGGGAAGCGCGTTTAGGACCTGGAGCACGACACGGTAAGCAGCCCAGAGCTGGGCTGGTTGCGCCTGACCACGAATGCTGGCCGCCATGCCAATCAGCGATGTCGTCAAGAATCCGGCCAGTTCATCAACGTCCACAGCCTGGTCGATTTCTCCACCGGCCTTTGCATTACGGAGCGCGTGGAGGAATGCCTGCGTAATACGCTCGAAGTACGCGTCCACAAACCGACCGGAGGCCGGGTCCAATGCACCGCGCTCTGCGGCTGTATTACACAATAAGCAACCGAGGCCATTGAACGGCCCCTCGCTTGCCGATGCGTAGTAATGGAAAGCACGCCGGATCCCGTCGATGCTTGACTCCGGCGCCTCAAGCGGCGCCAGCACGCGCGTGAGGTGGTTGCGGGAGTAGTGCTCCAGTGCAGCTTCGAACAAATCCTGCTTCGAGCCGAACTCTGCATACATGCTCTTTCGGTTCACGCCAAATTCGGCCACTAATTCGGCGGTGCTCGTTCCGTTATAGCCCTGCCTTCGAAACAATTCCACGGCCCGGTCGAGCAATTCGTACCGATCGTACTGCTTTCCTCTGCTCACGTTTATCTCCTGATTTCCTCTTGACATATGGTAACCATTCAGTTACCATATGTCAAGTAACCGATCGATTACTTATTTTCGCCGTCTGCGGCACAACAAAGGAGAACGAAAATGGATAACCAACACGTTACCGTGGTCTACAAGTGGACTGCCCATCCCGGCAAGCTGGACGAACTTGTCTCGATCTACACCGAAGTCACAAAGGCAATGGAGCAAAACGAACCAGGCGCTGAGGCGGTCCACTGCTACGCTTCCAAACACGAAAACGCCCTCTACGTCCGGGACGAGTTTAAAGATGCTGCGGCGATGGGATTTCATCTCCAGACGACAGCCGCAGCCCACTTTCCCAGCCTGTTGGCGATCGCCGTACCCGGGCCGTTTTTCTTCCTCGGAGACGTGCCCCAGGAATTGAAAGCCGCGACCGAACAGATGCAGCTTGGTGCGGAGTTTGCCAGCCACACCTCCGGATTTGAACGCTAAGGCGATTTCCGTTATGAAGTGAATCCTGCTCGACAGGGCGATTTTTCTTGGAGTGCACAGGGAACTTCGGGTGCTGGTCGCTCCATCGCTGACACACGGTAAGCATTTGACCACATACCAAAATAAGCGCCGGGCTTGAGGCCGTCTATGGCGTATTTCCGCCTTTGCCGGAAATACGCCCGAATCAATAATCCCGCCGAAGGCGGGATTATTGTCGTGCCCC
>JBFGQG010000510.1:0-2920 GCA_041564295.1 Anaerolineales bacterium
CAGGGCTCAATGTGAGCCCTGCTTTCGGGTTGGAAGGCACTGCCGCCGGATCATACCAGTCACAGATATTGATCTCAGGCGTGACCTGCCCAGCGAGAACATCGAACGGCAGTGGGCTGTGGTCCACGCAATCTACATTCAGACCACAAGCGACGAACTCCGAATAGTGGCCGCCGAGGGGACCGTCCGGGTTGTCCAGATATGCGAAGGTGATGTAATTTCCAATGGGCAGATCGATCGTGTACCTGGCCTGGTTTTCTCCAATCGTTAACACATACAAACAGCCGTCGCCTGTATTCTGGAAGTAGGCCGTCATCACCGGGATCACTTCACTCGGGAAACAGATACCGCCTTCCACTGTCCCTGTTTCATTCTGGACTTCAGGAACGCTCGTGGGTTCAACAACAATCTCCGTCGGCAGCGTTCCCTCGATGGACTCCGTGGGCAGCGGTTCGACGACAACCGGTGTCGGTTCAACCCCGATCTCGAACTGGCCTACCGGCAGGCAGGCAGCCGCCAGCAGAATGATAAAAGAACTTAGAAAGACCAATTTTCTAAACATCGAATTCGACCTCCTTGTGTCGATTAGATAGCCCTTATGATACGCTTCAGATGTGGCAACCGGGTGTCGACCATGTCTTCGATTCGTGAATGATGTTACCGTTCTGTAACATCCATAAAGCACTGGCGGCCGCAGAAGCTGTTCTGCGGCCGCCAGAAAGTCTGGTTGATTTCTTTCTGTTGAAAACTAAGGCACCAATCGCACTTCAACGCTGGCGATATGCACATCGCCTGCGAAAGCAGCGCTGGGGTCTCGAACGACGATCCTGCCTGCACCTTCAGTGTAAACCAGGAAGGTGATATCTGCTGAGAACACGCCCGGGAAACCGAGGTCAGGAGCCTGGACGATCACAGGCATGGTTTCAATTACCTCACCATTCTCATCCAGGATGTCGATTACAAGGGTTTGCTCGAAACTCGCGAGCGCAAACCCGATCACCTGGACGATCCCTGACCGGATCGTCTCACCGTTCGCCGGCCGGTCAATACGAATGCGCTCACCGTTCCCTGCTTCAGGCCGGATATCCGCCGAGCCATCGCTTGCTAACAACACTCCAACCGAATTGAGATGTGTGATTCCTCCGTCACGTGCGCTGGTGGTAAACACCTGGATGAAACCCTGCTGCTCTCCGTCCACGGTGAAGGGGATTTCAGCGCTGTAAGGACCGCGCTGCCCGGTGTCGGCCTGGATCGTCACCGGCTGTTCAGCCAGCAGCGTGCCGTCGGCCAGCAGGATGCGCACGACCAGGTTTTGCTCGAACGTCGGGTCGGCCATACCCGTGATAAACAGCGGGCTTACAATCCGAGAACCGGGGCCTGGAGAGGCGATTTGAATCGCTTCCGGCAGTTCAATCGAAGAATCGATGCGCGGGTCTGCCGGCAGGATCAGGCTTCCTTCCCGGTCCGAGCGGTATTCGTATGTGACGCCGCTTGCGTCTAAGAGCAGACGGAAACCCGGAACGATCGCTTCCGTGCAGGCAGTGTCCTTCATAACGATTCCCAGGCAGCCGTTCGACCAGTCCACTTCCTCCACCTCAAAGACGGTGATGGATTCGGGATCGATATTGAGACGTTTGGCCAGGTCCTCGCGGGCAGCAGCACTGATGACGAAAATCGGTTCTTCCACCGGCATCGGCGTTTCGGGCGACGAAGTCGATTTTGAAGGGAATTCTGCTTCAATCGCTGCCGCGTAATCATCGGTCGGCAGCCAGGGAACGAGATATACCACATAACCGTTCCCCTCGACTTCGAAATAGAAGTCGCCTGTGTTTCGTCCGACCGTATCGAGCAACAGTCTTAGATTTTGCCCTTCAAGGACGAGGGCCGTCATTTCATTTCTGTCTGCAGTGAGCAAGGATGGATCGAGCGGCCAGATAAACTCGAAACGGTCCAGGGTGGAAACGAGGTCTGTGACGAACAGCGTCGCCTTTTGGGGTTCATAAGGTTCGGCTCCATCTGCAGTGAATGAATTGAGCAAAGAGCGAATCTGCGCTACCGCATTGGGGTCGTTTGAGAATGTACTGTAGGATTTTACAGAACGGTATTCACCGTTCAATAGCGTTGCGCTGAAAATGGTGTATGCGTCATCTGCAATACACACTTCTGTACCGTCATCCTGAGGTGCACAAAAGTCAAGGTAATCTTCCAGTCCTTCAAATCCGAGCTTCATGAAATCCCTGACGAGTGCCAGAGTCTGATCCTGCGAGAGACGGCCCATGAGCACCTGCTGCTGTTCGAACGTCTGGCCTTCATCGATGTAGATGACGGTACCATCCGCATAGAGCGTGAACGGTGGGACGCGGCCAAACGGATACATGGCTTCCATACGGAAAAAGGTCGGCTCAGTAGAATATTGGATCAGAATGGTGTCCGGTTTCAGGCTGGCTAACCACTGCAGCGTATATCCGGTCTCTCCAGGCGCTTCAGGTGTTTCAGGGCTGATTGGCTGCGCGCACCCAAAAAGAAACAGTGTGAGCATTAAGAAAACAAACAGGATGTGGCGATTCATGGGTTGAACTCCTCGTGTTGTATGCCGGTTCATTCCCTTCCCGGAAGAAATTCCCGGACATGATAATATTCCGCTCCATTGAAAGGCATTCAATGTTCGGTACGATGTTAACGCCTGAAATCGCCTGTTCGTTCCATCATTCAGACCTGGAATCGCGCACTGATCACCGTTCCCTGGCCGGTGCGGCTTCGCACTGAAACCTGCCCCTCATGGCGTTCTACAATCGCCCGAACGAGGGGCAGACCGAGGCCGGATCCCGGCATACCTCGGGCGCCGACACCCCTGTACAGTTCCTCCCAGACGTGCGGTAGTTCGTCCTCGGGAATCCCAAGACCGGTATCTGCAACTTCA
>JBFGQG010000511.1:0-2917 GCA_041564295.1 Anaerolineales bacterium
ATGATCGATCTGGTGCTGACCGACCTCAAAGGACCGGTGCTGCATGGAATTGACGGCTACAGCAAGAAAGGGCCGGAACCAGGAAATGCGTCCTATTACATCAGCCAGACGAGGCTGGCATCCGACGGTACCATTCTGTTGGACGGCCAGGAGTATGAGGTTACCGGGTACAGCTGGATGGATCATGAATACAGCACCAGCGCCCTTGGAGCAAACCAGGTTGGTTGGGACTGGTTCGCAATCCAGTTGAATGATGACACAGAATTAATGCTGTTCCAGCTCCGGGAGGAAGATGGTGGGATAGCGGGATTTAGCAGTGGAACCATAATCGGTGCGGATGCGTCTGTTAATGCACTGGCGAATGAGGACTTTGAAATTATCGTAACTGAGGAGTGGACCAGTCCGAATTCGGGTGCGAAGTATCCTGCCGGATGGCGAATCGTCATCCCGGGGTATGAAATTGATATCGAGATTCGTCCTTATATCAACGACCAGGAGCTGCGCGTCTCCTTCACTTATTGGGAGGGCGCTGTGCGTGTCACCGGGTCGCGCGCTGGTGTTGCCGTCGAAGGCAACGGCTACGTTGAACTCACTGGCTATGCGCACTCGATGCAGGGTGAGTTTTAGAAAAACTCCTTAAGACATGGCAAGTCTTAAAGACATGCCATGTCTCACCGATCTGGACAGCCTTTCCGTCTCTCTGTATACTTATTTTTGCCCATGTCAACGAACCTATCAAGGCGTGAATTTCTCAAACTCGCATCGCTATTCGGGAGCGCGATCAGTACTGTCCCCTTTGCAGCCGGGCGCAGACGCCTTCCCGACGACGATAAAATCAAATTAAACATCCTGAAAGTCGTGCGAGTAGGGATCAGGGAGGACGATGTCTACGCGTCCCCCTCGCTCAAGGCGCCCATCATCGCCCACAGAAAAAGAGACGAGCTTGTCTCTGTGCTCGATGAGTTCGTATCCGATTTCGGACCGCCACATAATCCTCGGTGGTACCGCGTCGTCGGGGGATTCATGCACACCGCCCACCTCGCCCCCGTAGAAACGCACTACCAGCAGCCCGTCAGCCGCATCGATAAGAACGGACAGGTTTTCGAAGTCTCAGTCCCGTACGTTCAATCGATGCGCTACTCCGATACGAACGGTTGGGAACCGCTCTACCGCCTTTATTACCAGTCAAACCACTGGGTCGTCGACGTCACCGCCGGGCCCGATGGAAAACCCTGGTACGTCATCGAGGACGACCTCCTCCATGTCGAATACATGGCGCCTGCCACCCACCTGCGCCTGATCCCAAAAGAAGAGTTTGCTCCTATCACGCCTGAAAACCTGAATAAGAGAATCATCGTCTCCCTGCGGGATCAGACGGTGACCTGCTATGAAAACGGGGAAATCGTGCTGCATACCACAGTCTCAACCGGCATTCCTTCCCTCGGTCCTACAACGAACGGCATTCCAACCGAAACGCCGCGCGGTGAATTCAACGTCTCGCTCAAAACACCCGTCCGGCACATGGGGGACGGTAAGCTCACCAGTAATATCCATGCCTATGAACTGCCCGGAGTTCCCTGGTCCACCTTCTTCACAGAGACCGGCGTCGCATTTCACGGGACATATTGGCACGACAACTATGGCGGTAGAATGAGCCATGGCTGTGTCAATATGCGGACCGAGGAAGCAAAATGGTTGTACAGGTGGACCACGCCGGTTTACGAACCCGAACCCTCAAAATGGCACGTAAATGGGTATGGCACTCGCATAGAAGTGATTTAGAATATATCCAACTGTTAAAATTGCATAGCCATTAATTGCACAGCAGAGCTGCATTCTCGAGTGAGATTGAAGTGCTGGGCATCACCAGACCAGGAATTGCCGATGAAACCTGCTCCGTTTGAATTTTTTGCACCCGAAACTTTAGACAGCGCATTAGACGCACTGGAACAGCACGGGTACGACGCCAAAATCCTGGCAGGAGGCCAGAGTTTGATCCCGGCAATGAACTTCCGGCTCATGCAGCCCGCGGTTCTAATCGATCTCAACCGGATCTCATCCCTCTCATTTATTGATAAATCCGAAACTGGCAGCATCCGCATCGGCGCCATGACGCGCCAGCGTACGGTCGAGCGCTCTGAAGTGGTCAAAGAAGCCGTTCCATTGCTTCATGAAACCATGCCGAATATCGCTCACCCCCAGATCCGGAATCGCGGCACAATCGGCGGCAGCCTGGCACACGCTGACCCAGCTGCTGAACTGCCCGTCGTCGCCCTCGCACTCAATGCCCGGGTCAAGCTCCAGAGCAAGTCGGACTCGCGCTGGGTGGAGGCCCAAGATTTCTTCCAGTTCATGTTTATGACGGACCTGCAGCCCAACGAAATTCTGACGGAGGTTGAGTTCCCGGCAATAAAGGGAAATACCGGCTGGGCCTTTGAAGAATTCGCCCGCAGGAAAGGCGACTACGCTATGGCCGGCGTCGCTGTTGTATTGACAGGCGATAAGGATGGTGTTTGCACGTCTGCCCACCTGGTGTACCTGAACCTGGGGGACGGGCCGATGATCGCCACGGAAGCACAAAACATCCTCGCAGGCGAGAAACCCGGACCTGGCGTCATCGAAGCTGCAGCCGCACAGGCTGCACGGGAAGTCCAACCAGCCGGCAACGTCCACGCCACGCCTGAATACCAGCGCCACCTGGCAAAAGTCCTCACCGAACGCGCCCTGAAGCGGGCGGCAGACCGTTTGAACGGGAGTTCTCTTTATGTCTGATCTTTATCCGATATCTGTCACCATTAATGGCCAAACCTACGAACGTCAGGTCGAACCGCGTATGCTTCTGGCGGACTTCATTCGCCACGAACTCGGGCTGACCGGCACCCATGTCGGATGCGAACACGGCGTCTGCGGGGCCTGC
>JBFGQG010000512.1:0-2916 GCA_041564295.1 Anaerolineales bacterium
GAAAAAGTTCCCCCAATTCCTGATTCCTGGTAAATGCTGAGTACCCGGTGGCGATTTCCTCCAGGACAAGCCTCAAAGCTTCCTGGTCCATGACGAGTGCATGTGTTACAACGATCAGGAAGTGGAGGTCTTTATCTGCCCTGATGAGTTCCGCACGGAAGAGCGGTTCGTCATATCCGAACGGACGTGAAGCAGCCTCACTCAGCCGGTCCGGAATATCCGCTATGTCCGCCGTTGAAAGCGTCAGTTTTAAGGATGGTTCTGACGTAACGATCAGAACGTCAACATCTGGGTGGTAGGATGTGCGCAAGGCCTCATAGCGCGCCGCGACTGTCTCTATCGATGACTGGAGCGCAACCCCGTCCACCTGGCCAGCCAATTGGACAGCAATCGCTTCATTGAATGCGGCAGAAGCATTCGAGGCGTAACGGAAAAGGAAGCCAGCGTGCTGTTGGGATGGTGCGAGCGGTATCCGACGAACGTCCGCACCGGTTGTTTGTTGAACGGATTCAAGGCGCGCAGCTATCTCCTGGCCTTTCTGCTGCAGTTCCTGTTCGATATACGCAGCCAGCCCTCCAAGCGTAACCTGTCCTTCTACCACACGGCGGATAGAAACCAGCACGCCGAAATGTTCGTACAACCGGCGCATGCCTTCTACGAGTGCCAGGGACGAGAGGATGAAATCCAGGAGCGGGGTATCATCCGGGATCGGTGGCAAGGTTTCCCCGAGGACATCCTCAATGATCGAAAGCAGCTCTGACCGAATATCTCTCGCTTTGGTGTCGTTATTCACCATATTTCAACACTCTCTCATGCCAGCACATCGGAAACTAATTGGTGACGAAGGTCACGGTACCGGCCCTCTGCCAGGAGAGTCTGGATCAGGGGCGTGTAGAACGGTCCGTCTTCAACAAGTTTGATTTTATGCGGCGTGACCTCGACGAATTCAAATTCCTGCAGCGCCTCCCAGACCCCTTCAAAATATTCATACACGTCCACATCGAAGGCATTGTTGAACTCCTCGCGGTCAATTTCCAGGCCGAAAAGGTTTCGCCAGACCATGGATAGCATGAAATCCTCCCTGGCGTGGCGGAAACCGCGTTCCACAGGAAATTGACCTGCGTCGACGGCCTTTTTGTATTCATCGAGGTTGCGCCAATTAATATATGACCAGCTACGGCCCTGGTCCAATTTCACATTGCCGAAAAAGGTGATGGCAGCATACCCGATACCCAGAGTGTCCATGTGGTCGAACCGGCGCGTCACACCTTCTTCATACGGCCGGCTGTGGGGATCGCCAGGTTTCCGAAAATTGTAGGCCGTGATCTGTTCGTAACCGTGACTCAAGAGCAGATCGCGGGAGGTTCGGTACATCTCAAGGTTGCTGAGGGTGCTCGGCAGCTCATGGAAGCGGTTCAGGGCGAAATCTGTTGGGCCCCCAACATTCAATTCGTAATGCGTTATATCGTAGACTCCCCATGAAATCACGGTTTCAAGGTCCTCGATCATGGTCTGCACTGTCTGCTGGGGCCAGCCGAAGATCAGGTCGACATTAGCAGGCAGACCGAATTCCCGGGCCCATTCCAGCGTCCGGATCACGTGGGACGTTTTCTGTTTCCGCCCACTAAAGCTGTTCAGGTGCTCGTTGATCTGCTGGACCCCCATACTGATTCGATTCATGCCTGATTCTTTGATGGCCTTGATTTTCTCCCGGGTGAACAGTTGGGGAATGCCTTCCAGCGTGATATCAACGTAATCTTCAATCGAGGGAAACAACTCATGGACGAGGTCCATTAGTTCAAAATACTTAGGTTCTTTATATAAATTGGAAGTACCCCCACCGAAATAGACTGCGCCTAACGGCAGCCCGCGGACAGCATCCCTGTACATGGCAACTTCGCGCTTGAGATAATCAAAGTAGATTTCAAGATCGATATTCCCTGTGAACACTTCCACCGGAAATAGGCAGTAACCGCACTTCCCCGGATCGGTCTGGATGCAATACGGCACCCCCATGTACAGGTTGATCGGCATGCCGAGGCCCATTTCATGAAGCATCCTTCTGTCTGCAAGAACTTCCTGCACCGGGACCGCCGCCTCCGACCAGTAACGCGGCGAAGGAAAAGCGTGCTGTATCTTGTTAACCTGCCGCTTATCCAGGTTGTTATCAATAAAGTCAATTGCAAAATCCACGTCGATGAAGGAATGATTGCCCATAATGTAGCTCCTATGGCTTCCGGATTAAGTAAATATAGATTTACAGTGATTAATTTCGAGCGTTACACCTGCTGCCCGATCAAGTCTGCGGTAAGTACTTCGTCGTGAAGATATTCAGCCATGCTTTCAATACTCTGGTAATCCAGGCCCTGCATCGGCTTGAAACGAAACTCGAGCTTTTCCTGGATGCGGCGTTGAAGCTCTGTGACGAGGAGAGAATCGAGTCCAATTTCGAGAAAAGCAGTCGAAGGCGGTAGCGACTCTATGTCCATACCTTCTGCAGCCTGACCCAACGTATCTTTTATTTCAGCAGTCAGCCAGCGGGACAACTCATTAATACGCCGGCGTTTGTCGAGAGGTTTCAACAAATCGATTAATTCAGCCCGAGATTTCGCACCGAGGCCTGTAAATCCTAGGCTGCTGGGAACCGCAGCCAATGGCCCCGTACTGAGAGTATCCGTCCTGCGAAGTTCAACCTCTTCAAACAAAGCGATAACTTTCCACTTGTCGTTGAAAACGTGGATGTCCACCAGCGCAGCCCTATCATCCGATTTTTTCACATGCACCTCACTCCAGAATTCGATGGGAAGCTTTTCAAAAAGACTGAGGGATGTGACGCCAGCAGGGACGTATGCGCCCGGCAGGTGGTCGTTTTCAAATGCGCGCAACGCCGGACCGAATACATGAAGACAGCTATCA
>JBFGQG010000513.1:0-2911 GCA_041564295.1 Anaerolineales bacterium
CAAAAAAATCGTCCGTGAAATCCATCCCCAGGGCCGAGTCGATCTCATCCACAAAAACGGCAATCTGGCTGCTCACCTGTGCCAGCAAGACCTCGCGCAGGAAATTACTGAAGCGCTGAACCGGGTTCAGATTTCTATGCATTTCCCACCAGGCATCCAGATCGCCTTCAAGGTTCAGCTGGAAGGCCAGCTCGTCGAGAAAGCCGAAGAACCAGGTTTCGGGGCTGGATATCCCACTGCCAAGCGTGCTGATATCCAGGAAAGCCGTACGCATCCCTTCTTCCTGCAGGCGGTTGGCCGTGCGCACCATCAGCGACGATTTGCCCATCTGCCGTGATGCCAGCACATTGCAATATTCCCCTGACCGGGCATGCTGGTAGAGTTCCTCATCTGCCGGGCGAAAGAGGTAGGATGGGGCTTCGCGCCAGAGCGTGCCGCCCGCGACGAAGAAATCCTGGTGTGCGCTGTTCGCATTCATACCGATTATCGCCGGAAATACGATGCGTATATGCCGCAGCGCGGTTTCCAGGCTCCCTTCTCCTGCCGGATCAGGCCGACGGCCGATAGACGCTCAAGGAATGTCTCTTCAGGTGGGTTTTGCTCTCGAATTACCTGCTGCAGCGCACCCAGCAGGGCCGGTTTCTTCTTCAAGCTGTGCTGGTAAAAGGTCAGGTGACGCCCGAACGGGCCATCCGGCGAGACAGCTGCCGTTGACAATTCGTCCAGCGAAATCTTCTCACTCACCAGGGTGTAAAAAGCCTGCCGCACCAGGTAAGGCTGCCCACCGACCAGTTCCATCAGTACCGGGATCTCCTGCCTTTTGAGCGGGTTTCCGTGGCGCATGTTCAATTCGGCGACTTGATCCGCGCTAAAGTCCTTGAGATGGATGTTCAGGCCGACATTGAATGGGGACAGGTTGACATCGTCGATCAGCAAATAGGGATGTGTCGAAATCACCAGGACCAGGTTGAGCCTGCGCCAGTTTGCGTCAAAGGCACGCCGCGAATCCCAGGCGCGCAGGAGCGCGAAGAAATGCTTCTTATAATCGGCCTCCAGCAGGATGTCCGCTTCATCGATGGCGAGCAGGACGCGGCGGCCGGCAGGCTGGAGCACTTCACGCTCGATGAAGCGGTTAAAGGTCTGGGCAGGGTTGCGCGCGCTCTTCCAGTAGCTATCAACGATTTCCCAGTCTACTTCGAGCTGCTCGGCCACGGACTCCGAAAGATACCGCAAGAACGCCGGCAAAGAATCGAGACTGGCCGAGTCCGCCAGCTGAAAATCGAGGTAGACGACTTTGACCGTTTCCCCCTGCACGGCGTGTATGGCGTGGCTAAGCAGAGAGGTTTTTCCGGTCTGGCGGCCGGCCTGGATGGTCGTCGTGGTGCCGTGCCCGGCAAGCTGGTGCCGCAGCTGTTCATCGGCAGCACGCTCAATATAGTACGGCGATTCGGGTCGCATGGCACCGGTGGGAGATTCCAGCACGGCCCAGGTCTCGAACCTGGTCTGGGGGCGCGGGACCGGGCTCTCGGCAGGTTTCATCGCTGAGAATTCGTCTAAAAGTTCGAGTTCGTATTCGAAACGCGCCAGGTCTTTCAATTCCTGGAAACTCGGGTTTTTTGTCACCCACAGGAGCCGGTTGACCTCATCCAGGTTGAGTCGCAGGGCTTTACCGAGGGCGACGACCTGATACCAGTGCCGCGGCTGGACGATCTCGCCTTTTACCCAGCGGTAGAGGGTTTTGCGGGAAAGGTTGGCGAGATTTGCCAGCTGCTCGATCGGCAGGTTCCGGCGCTTGATGAAAAACTGAAGCTGTTCGGCAAAAGACGTTTCCACGGGTGTATGTTAAAGCATCGGGGCGTAAATTGCCATCCCCCTCCGGTGAATGACACATATGTGACACAATAACAATCATCATTGAACTCACGATTCGATCGGATTGACGCCGTATTTGATCAGCAGGTCGTCCAGCGCTTCGCGCAGCAGAATGGCCTCACTGATACTGCGCTCTTTGGCGAGCTTGGTGAGGCGTTCGAGTTGGGTCAGCGTGTAATGGTTCGTTTTCGGGGCCATCTTCTCTTCATAGGCCAGCCGGATCGCGTTGCGCCCGGCGACCTTCGCCCGGTACAGCGCCTGATCGGCATTGCGCTTGAGCTCGTTTTCCGTGGTTGCGTCAACCGGATAAGAAGCGATGCCTGCGCTCACCGTTATTTGTGTATCGACCTGGTGCTGGCCGTCCCCGTATTTCGCGAGCGATTCGACCTGCAGGCGGATTTTTTCCAGCAAGAGGAAGGCCTGCTCGCGCACGGTATCCGGAAACAGGATAAGGAATTCGTCCCCACCGTAGCGGACTTTCATCGTCGACTCCCCGGCTACCTTTTCGACGATTCCGGCGATCGTCTTCAATACGGCATCGCCTGTCTGCTGCCCGTGTTGATCATTGACGGATTTGAATTCATCGATGTCCAAAAAAGCAAGGGACAGCGGTTTTCCGTGATCGCGGGCTTCCTCCAGCAGGCGCGGGAACTGTTCTTCAAAAACATCTCTTTTGAAAAATCCAGTGAGGGGTTCGGTCTGATCTGGTTGGTATTTCATTTCATACTCCTCTTTATATGTGACTTGTTTGTAATATTATAATATATTATTACTATATATTACTATCATCTATTATTCCTATAGGAGCTCAAAATAATTCCGGAGTCAAAGTCCCAAAAATCTGTCCCCACCTCTCCATCGCAAAAAAAGGGACAGAAGTATGGCGTCTGTCCCATCAGAGTGAAGAAAAAAATACCGGGTCACTTGAATCATGTGGCCCGGTATGGGTCGTGATATGGGTTAGTTCAGCAAAGACTTACTGCTGAGTTGCGAAATCGTTCCAGGGTCCGGATCAGTTGCAGCCGATGGCCATTTCACC
>JBFGQG010000514.1:0-2900 GCA_041564295.1 Anaerolineales bacterium
AAAGGAGGGGGAGGAGGTCGGTGTTTCCTGGTCGGTGGACGGTATCAGGGTGCTGCTGGGGGAGATGAATAATGGCTGAACCTACCGCGAGACGCCGACTCCTCCCACCATATCTACTCAGCTCCCCCGCGTTGCTTCTGTACTTTGGATTTTTCATGGCGCCGCTCGGGATGACGTTTTTACTGAGCTTCAACAGCTTCGATTTCTACCAAGGCATCCAACCCGATTTCGGTTTTCACAATTATTTAGAGGTCGTTACCGACGAATACTTTCACGAAGTCTTTCTCAGGACGTTTGGCATCTCCGTCGCCGTGACGCTGCTCTGCGCGGTACTCGGTACCCCGGAAGCCTACATCCTTCACCGCATGCGCAACCCCTGGAAATCTCTTTTCATGCTGGCGATCCTCGGACCTTTGCTGATCTCAGTGGTGGTGCGCACGCTGGGCTGGGCGCTCTTGATCGGAGACAGCGGGGTCATCAACGAAGCCTTATTGGGTGCCGGGCTCATCGAAGAGCCGATTCATCTGATTTTTACCACCACCGGCGTGATTATAGCGCTGGTGCACGTGCTGATCCCGTTCATGGTGCTTTCGGTCTGGGCTTCGTTACAGAAATTGGATCCCGCCGTGGAGCAGGCTGGGATGTCGCTGGGTGCATCCCAATTTACCGTGTTACGACGCATCGTGGTCCCCCAAGTGATGCCCGGTGTGTTGTCGGGTTGCCTGATAGTTTTTGCCCTGACTGCAAGCGCTTTCGCAACCCCCGCCATTCTGGGAGGCCGTCGCCTCAAGGTTGTGGCCACCACCGCCTACGACGAATACCTCAACACCTTGAACTGGCCGCTCGGCGCATCCATCGCGGTGCTGTTGCTCATCGCGAATGTGATCATCATCGCCTCTTACAACAAAGTGATTGAGAGAAAATATGCGCAGGCATTCAAATGAGTAAAAATGGTACCATCGCGCTTGCATTTCACACGCTGTTCATCGTCTTTATTCTGGCGCCGCTGGTAATTGTGTGTCTGGTCGCTTTTACGTCGAAAGGGTATCTCTCGCTGCCCACGGATGGCTTTTCGCTGCGGTGGTTTCGCGCCATTCTGGACAATCCCGACTTCATCGACGCCTTCTGGCTCAGCATCTACCTTGGACTGGCATCGGCGACGATTGCGCTCGCGATCTCAATCCCGGCCTCCCTGGCACTGGCCCGACACCGCTTCCCGGGGCGTGGAGGACTGACCGCATTTTTCTTGTCGCCCTTGATGGTGCCCCACGTGGTGCTGGGTGTATCGTTTCTGCGATTTCTCACCGCAGTCGGCTGGAACGGAACCTTTGTTGGACTCGTCCTCTGCCACGTCATCATAATCATGCCTTACAGTCTTCGTCTGGTATTGGCTTCGGTCACGGGTATGGACCGGTCTGCGGAGATGGCCGCCGTCTCCCTCGGCGCGTCATCGTGGGTGACATTCCGGCGCATAACCTTGCCCTTGATACTTCCGGGCATCGCTGGAGGCTGGGTGCTTGCCTTCATCACCAGCTTCGATGAACTCACCATGACGATTTTTGTTGCTTCACCGAGCACGACCACACTACCGGTGCGTATGTTTCAGCATATTACCGAGACGATAGACCCCCTCATTTCGTCATTGTCGGCAGTGATCATCTTTATCACCCTTATATTTATGCTATTGCTAGATCGTTTCTACGGTCTGGACAAAATATTGGTGGGCCAAGGGCGTTAAGCCGCCATGCTGAATTGCGACGCGGCAGTCGTCGGTGGGGGTATGGTCGGCGCGGCGATTGCCTACGGGCTTGCTGATCTGCAGCTCGACACGGTTCTCATAGACGAAGGAGACGTCGCGTTTCGCGCGGCGCGCGGAAATTTCGGTCTGGTTTGGGTTCAGGGCAAGGGCGTCGGTTGTCAAGCTTATGCAAGCCTGACGAGGCGGTCCGCGGACAACTGGCCCAAATTGTCCGAGGAGGTCGGAGCGCTCGCCGGTCTCGACATCGGCTACAGTCGGCAGGGTGGCGTGCACGTCTGTCTCGGACACGAGGAATTTTCAGAACGATCGATTCTCATGAAGCAGCTGCAGGTCGAGACCAAAGGACAGTTCCAATACGAAATGTTGGACCACCGAGCGCTGTCGGAACTGCTCCCGGGATTGGGCAAAGATGTCGCCGGCGGGTCTTTTTCGCCGTTGGACGGTCACGCGAATCCGCTTTTTCTTCTGCGCGGGCTCCATACCGGGTTTCGCAGGCGCGCCGGCCGCAGCCTCATCAACGCGCCGGTACGCAGCATACGGCCGCGTGCCGGAGAATTTGATCTGGACGCCGGAAACGAAACCGTTCGTGCAAAAAAAATCGTGCTTGCGGCGGGCCTCGCCAACGCTAAACTCGGGCCAGACGTTGGGCTGCGACTACCGGTTTACCCGCAAAGAGGACAAATCCTGGTTTCGGAGAAGCTGCGATCCTTTCTGCCTATACCGACTCTTCACGTGCGTCAGACAACCGAGGGAAGCGTGCTCATGGGCGATTCGCACGAGGACGTGGGGTTCGACGATGGAACGCGGCCGGACATTATGGCGGAGATCGCGCGCCGGGCCACTCGAGCCTTTCCGTTTCTGGGGCGCGCCCGGGTAGTGCGCGCCTGGGGAGCGCTGAGGGTGATGACTCCCGACGGTATGCCGATATACGATCAATCCAAGTCCTGTCCAGGCGCCTTTTGCGCCTCCGCGCACAGCGGCATTACGCTCGCACCTATCCACGCGTTCGACTTGCCCCGGTGGATCGCCGAGGGGGCGCTGCCGAGGGAAGTCGGCGCTTTCGGCGCGGGGAGGTTTCGTGTTCACTAAAATCGGCGCACCGGATGGTGACTGCGTTAAGGTGATCTTCGAGGGTAAAGAA
>JBFGQG010000515.1:0-2898 GCA_041564295.1 Anaerolineales bacterium
CCTTCTTACACACCTGGGACACCGGAAAGCGATATTATCGGCACACCTGAAGAGCTATCTGTCGATGATCCCCTTGCAGAGCTATCTTTTAAGAACGGATGGGCACGCGTTCCGTCGAATCCGACCGTTTTCGGCGGGTACGGCGCCGACCAGATGAACGATGTAACTGCCGGCGGACCTGGCGTTGTGGTCGTAGGGTTCAATATCCGCAACGGTGATATGGATGCAGATGTCTGGTATTCGGAAGACGGCATACGATGGCTGCGCGCTGAAGACAGTGCCGAATTAGGAGGGGGCGGTACGCAGATGATGAATGCCGTCGCTGCCGGAACGAACGGGGTCGTAGCCGTTGGGATGGAAACGATTGACAACCAGAGCGACGCGGCGGTCTGGTTTTCGAACGACGGGATCAGCTGGATGCGGATTCCCGAGATCGGCACGGTATTCGGCGATCAAGATAACCAGGCCATGCTGGCCGTGGCTGCCATCGGCGACGGATTTGTCGCAGTCGGTTGGGAAAAGACTGATGTTGAAATACGCGGAGCAGTCTGGTACTCGACTAACGGCGTTGCATGGCAGCGTGTCGAACATTCTGAAGATATATTTGGCGGTTTGAACCTGTATGCCTCGATGGAAGATGTTCGCCAGGTCGGGTCGTCGCTCATCGCAATCGGTACCTTGCAGCATCCTGATGAGGATGATGTTGACCCAGCCGTCTGGTTCTCCCACGACGAAGGCCGGACCTGGACCCGCATCACGAATTCCGAAACATCGCTGGGCGACCAGGGCATCGTGCGCTACCAGCTGGTCTCTGCGGTCGTTCAGCGTAACGACCAGTTCATCATGGTCGGAACGGAGCAAAACGTCACAGGCACAGCCTCAGAACAATTCATAAACGGGATTATCTGGCGCTCTGTGGACGGCCTCGAATGGGAACGCGTTTTCGATCACAAACCGGACTTTCACCAGCAGACGATGCTCGATGCAGTTAGCACTTCACTGGGATTCTTCGTCGTCGGATATGACCTCATAGGAGAAGAGGTGCAGGCTGCGGCATGGATATCGACGGATGGGCTCAACTGGATGCAGGTACCGCATTTTGAATCGCTGTTCGGCGGGCCGGGTGTGCAGCGGATCAACGCCGTGGCGGAAGCCGGTCCTGGCCTTGTGGCTGTCGGTATTTCGACAGAAACGGGAGAGCAGGACACGGCGATCTGGGTATATGTTCCTGAAAAGTAATTGAGAATCCGGTCCATACGGCCAGATTCCTGCTACAATTTTCTGAATGACCTTCTACGATATTCTGGGCGTGCCTCACGATGCAACGCAGGCTGAAATCAGGTCTGCGTATCGTGAACTTGCACGCCAGTACCACCCAGATGGGCAGCAGGGGTCGGATGTAGAAGCCATAGCCCAGGCGGAAGAGATTACGAAGGCACTGAACGCGGCCTTCAACACGCTGAGCAATCCGGTTCGGCGACGAGCGTATACGCACGTCATGTACACACGGTTGGACCCGGCGCGACAATATAAGTTCCGCCCCCCCGGTCCGGTTTTCCGAGGGCCGGGCACAAGGAACGGAAAATCGACCAACGGTGCCTATACCAATGGGCGCGCCACCTCTGCAAATTCCATCCTGGCCGAGATCAAGCAGACACGACAAGAACTCGAACAAATGCTTGCACAGCAGCAGGTCAAGCGGCGTAATTTCTGGATGAGCGCCGCTTTCACGAGCCTCCTGATCTATTTCTTGATGGCGCTTGGACTCCAGCTGTTTCCCTCGTCGTACGACCTCCTCCCGATCCTGATTTTCTTCGTGGGAGGAGAACTGATCAGCCAGGCGATTATCATGCACGCCGGCGGCATGCAGCTCGACCGGTTCCCATTCCGGGGTAACCCGGTCACATTCTCCCTGACAATATTCCTCGGTACGCTGCTCTCATCTGTCTCGATTTCAAAACACGGCCTCCTCCTTTCCAAACCTACCGGCCTTTTTTTCGGACTTGTCATGAGCCTGGTCCTTCTGGTACACCTCTTCCTCGTCACACGCATGGGGAAGCTCCAGGATTCGATTTTTTCCGCTGAAATCCGGCACCTTGACGAGCATCTTGAAAACCTCGAACAAAAACTGCGCGAATTGAAAAACAAGAATTTTTTCTAAGATCAATCACGACCTGCTCTGTGCATTCTCTTAATGCCACAAGACGATGCTGACCGGCGATTGAAGCAGTAGTTTATTGATGGTTTCAGCTGTATCTTCTTTTGAACGGGCAGTGCCGCTCAAATGCTGCCTGCAAGAATGGTTTGACGATTATCCAAAAAATCATTAAACTTTAACTGTTGTCCCTACAGCCGACGGATGCGCGGTTATCAGCAAAGGTCGCTCCGCCAAAACAATCTATGGCTTTATTTATTCACACTTCTTCCGTTTCTCATTAATGTACAGGAGGATATCCGCATGGCAAACCAACCCCAGCTCGTCATGCAAACGGGCCCGAATCCCGGCAAAGTTTTCACGCTTGAAAAACCGGATATCACAATAGGACGTGACATCGCAAATGACATCGTGATCAATGATGCTGAGGTCTCCCGTAAGCACGCTCGTTTATTTGCCCAAGGGGATCAGGTCATTCTTGAAGACCTGGGGTCAACAAACGGCACATTCGTGAATGGCCAACGCATCGCCAGTCCACAAGTCCTTGAATCCGGCGATAACATTCAAATGGGTGAAAACGTTACAGTTGTTTATGAAGCAGCCTCGTATGACCCGGATGCGACAGCTGTGATGTCCTCCCGCGACCCGGCAAAAACAGCAGCTCCACCACCCCCGATGCCTGAACCGGAACCGATGTTTGAACCGCCCGCACCACCGGTCCCTGAACCGGAGCCGGAACCGGA
>JBFGQG010000516.1:0-2896 GCA_041564295.1 Anaerolineales bacterium
CAGAAAGCCAGGGGGTCAGCGTGGTGCGCGAATGGGGGGGGCATGGAATTGGGCGCAATCTGCATGAACCTCCTTCCGTTTCCCATTACCGCCAATCCACCAGGGGAATCCGTTTACGTCCTGGTATGGTTTTCACAATCGAACCGATGATCAACCTGGGCAGCCATACATGGGATCTCATGCCGGACCAATGGACAGTTAAGACCCAGGACGGCACGCTCTCCGCTCAGTTCGAACACACGGTTGCGGTTAAAAAGAACGAGATAGAAATTCTGACGCTTCCCTGATAACCAGCGGGGGTAAATGACACAATATTTCCTCCTGGGTCTCACAATCGGACTATCTGCAGGCATCGCGCCAGGTCCTTTGCTGGCGCTTTTCCTGGCGAAATCTCTGCAGCAGGGATGGAAGCGGACGCTGCCGGCGGCATTCGCGCCCCTGATCAGCGACGGGCCGATTATCGCACTCGCCCTGGTCTTATTGTCCCAGATTCCGGGCATTTTCTTAAACGTCATAAGGGTTGCCGGCGGATTGTTTCTCCTCTACATGGCCTGGAAAACCATCCGTGAGGCATTCCAGGATCTGGAAAATAATATTGAAATAACCAGGGGGCAACCCGCAGGGTCCACGCTGAAGACAGCGGTGCTGATCAACCTTCTCAGCCCAAATCCGTATATCTTCTGGGGCACAGTCCTCGGCCCGACGATGATTCTCGCGTGGCGTCAGGCACCGACCTTTGGCTTTGCATTTGCAGTGGGCTTCTATTCTGCTCTGATCGGCGTATTCCTCGCCTGGATAATTATGATGGGCTCAATGGGTAAGGTCGACGCGCGTTTGAAACAGGTCTTCATGATCGTTTCAGGTCTCGGTCTTGGTGGATTCGGGTTATTTCAGCTGGCAGCTGGTATTGGCTTGCTGTCAGGTTGAAGTGGATGCCTGAACGTCATCTTCGCTTCCTCGAAGTCGTAATAAAGTACAATACGACATGGCAATCATTTATTCGGGGGCTGGGACACTTAATGTTTAATGCAATTTCCGCTGAAGAATCCTCGCATCAACAACCGGCAGGTGTAGCTGTGTTCCGTGAATGGCTTTTCCGGGACCGGACGAAAGTCGTGTTCACGATTATCACTTTCCTGGCGATGATCGCAGGTTTAATTCTGGAGCAGTTTTATAGAGTTCCAACGGCAACTGCCATTTTTTACTTTATTGCATACATAACCGGCGGCGTTTACGGTGTTCATGCCGGGGTTAATGCACTCCGCGAACGCAAAATCGACGTTGACCTTCTGATGGTGCTTGCGGCGCTCGGAGCGCTCATCGTCGGTTCGCCTTTTGAAGGAGCAATGCTCCTGTTCCTCTTTTCCCTTTCGAACGTTCTACAGGCATACGCACTGCAGCGTACCAGCCATGCAATCCAGGCCTTGATGCAATTGAGACCGGACTCAGCGCTCGTGCGCACCGAAAAAGATCTTGTCGTTCTTCCAATTAAGGACATCCATATTGGAGACTGCATCGTTGTCCGTCCGGGTGAACGCATCCCCCTGGACGGTTCAGTATTAGTGGGAGAAAGCACAGTTGACCAATCTTCGCTGACCGGCGAATCGCTCCCTGTGGATAAAAAAACCGGTGATCCGCTGTTTGCGGGAACCATCAACCTGCATGGCGGATTGGAAATGGAGGTTACAAGGCTCGCACAAGACTCGGCCATCGCGCGTTTGATCGAAATGGTCTCTGAAGCTCAAGGCAAAAAAGCACAGACGCAACGCGTGATCGAACAGGCCGAACAACATTATGCGCTCGGGGTCATTATATTTACTTTGATTATGATCATCGCCCCGATATTATTTCTCGGAAACGATTTCGACAAAGCATTCTACCGGGCGATGACCGTCATGGTCGCTGCTTCGCCGTGCGCGGTCGTCATCAGCACGCCGGCAACGGTCCTGTCTGCAATAGGTAATGGAGCGAAACGGGGCATTCTTTTCAAAGGCGGTGTGCATGTAGAACGGGCAGCCGATATCAAAGTCGTCGCATTTGATAAGACCGGTACGCTGACTCTCGGCCGGCCGCGAGTGACCGACATCTTACCTTTCAACGGAAGCGGGCCGGATTCGCAGGATGAATTGTTGAAATTGGCTGCATCCATCGAACAAAAATCAGAACATCCGCTTGCTGAAGCAATCGTCCGTGCAGCGAAAGTCCAGGGACTTCATCTTGACGAGGTGGACAATGTACAGGCAACGCCCGGGATGGGCATCCGGGCGACGATTGACGGTCAACCGATTTACGCCGGCAGCCCACGTTTTTTCGAAGAGGCATTCGGTACCAACGGTTTAGAGACCCGGCCGAAAATCCGGGAATTTGAAGAGCAAGGCAAAACCTGCGTGCTCATCGGCAAAAACGGGCAGATTGAAGGCCTCATAGCCATCGCAGACACCCTGCGCGATAATACCCCTGAGGTTATGCAAGCGCTTAAAAGAGCTGGGATTAAAAGAACGGTTATGCTGACTGGCGATAACGAGCGAACTGCAGTTCACATTGCTGCACAGGCAGGGGTGGATGAGGTCCACGCCGATCTGCTGCCGGAAGATAAACTCAATCTGATCAACCGGCTTGAAAAAAAATATGGTCCCGTCCTTATGGTCGGAGACGGGGTGAATGACGCCCCAGCGCTGGCGGCTGCGACGCTCGGAATGGCGATGGGTGCGGCCGGAAGCGATGTAGCTCTGGAAACGGCGGATATCGTGCTGATGGGTGAAGATTTAACCAATATCCCGTACGTTATACACCTCAGCAGGAAAACCCGGCGCACGCTGATGCAGAATCTCGTTTTCGCATTCGGCGTCATTATTGTGCTGATCGGCGCAGTCCTCGGATTCCAGCTCGCGCTACC
>JBFGQG010000517.1:0-2889 GCA_041564295.1 Anaerolineales bacterium
GCTCCACCGAAGCCGACGCTTGCGTATAAAAAGGCAATACTAGGGATGATCACCAACAGTTGCCACGGCGGGACCTGGCCTGCATCGATCATCCATCGACCTTTTTTCTGAGTTTTCCCCGCAAGCGCGCCCAGGCCGATTTTGCGGCTTCGGCAGCATCCTCCCCGACCGGTTTGCTGTCATATCGTGCGGATTCAAACTCTTCCGTCAACGCGGTGATGTCATTGGCCAGTTCAGGATACGCGTTGACCAGCTTCCACCGATACTCTTCCGGCGTCTGGGTGCGACCCCGCGCGACATTTTGCTCCCTTCCTCTACGCACCATTGCCAGGTAGAAGAAGAAAACTTTTCGGCGCGCAGATAAACGGTTGATACCAATGAAGTCCCACACCCGGTTAGAAACGTTCGGTCGTCCAAGATTACGCACCTGCTCGATCCCGGTGTTGACCAAAGCTTGCGTGGCTCTCCCAACGCCTAAGAGCCAATCGCGTACGCTTTCCCAGGCAGACAACATCCACTGAAACACAGTTACCGAGCGGAGCTGCTCCCAGAGCGCTTCATTGTTCCGCGCGTACTGCGTGAACGCATAAAAGATCACAAATAAAAAAACCATCCAGAAAAAGATCGAACGGAGCCAATCCAGAACAGGTACACCGGTTCCGATGGGGTCCACAGCTTCAGGCGACATCGCTTCCGGCAGGATAGGCATAAACGGATTTTCGAAATTAAAATCAGCATTTTCGCCCAGGACCGAGTTGATAAGTAATAAAAACGGCAAAATAATCAGGAAGACCAGAAATCCAAGCACACCAGTAATAACACGCAGCAATATCCTGAACGTCTCAAAGAAACTTAAAGAATAGTCTGTCGGTAAAAAGACAATAAGAATAAAAACAAGGCCCAGGAAAAGGAGCGTGTATTTAAACCAGGCCGTGCCGATATCACGCCGGATAGGTATACGTTCCCATCCCCACCTGCCGCGCAGGACAGAAAACTGTGCCATACTTAAAAGCACCAATGAAAGAACGAAATACACGATGATGTTTAAAGCAGTTGCTTGCACAACCGGTGCACCCTGCCACATGAATTTCATCTCTGCCCTTGCAAATGTCGCGAAAATGATCAGCACCGCTCCGACAAAAAATGACAAGCTGGCCATATTCAATCGCACTTGCTGACGGTCCTTAAAAAAATCGGGCCGTGCCCAGGGTTCCAGGATTTCTTTATCCCGTCCCATTTCGACAAGAAAACCGCCCAGACGAGATGCAATCGACCAGATGATGAAGCAGGTGATAGCCAGTGCAACAAACTCCGAATTAAAAAATGCCGCGAAGAAATCCGATCCGTATTCGCTGATCTCCTCCCGGAAAGCCTGCGCACCCATCCGTACAAAAAAAATCGCTTTCAACAAAAACAGGATCACGAGCAGTTCAGAAATGCGGTAAGAGATCCGCACCCAACTTATCTCCACCCAATAGTGGACAATTTGTCGCGAATAAACGGCCTCCGCAGCGACGAGCATCGCCGCCCAAGGTAGAAATGCCAGGTCCCAATTCGGAGAAAGCCGGAAAAAGAACTGGCTGACCGTCAGGCCAGCACAGAACATCATCAAAGCGACGAGTACAGCGCCTGCACCGAAGGCAAGGGCTTCATTCTTCTCGAAGTTGATCAGGTTCTCCGGTTTCATTCCCAGATTTCCAAATCCATCCGGCGAGCGATGTATACCACATTGACCCCGTATGTCCTTGCCTTGCGCCGGATTTTGGAAACCCCAGTGACAGCGCCACAAAGGACCAACAATATATTCAGGCCGCGCTTTCGCGCGCTTAACATTTCGTCGAATAATTGCGGCTGGACTTCGGAAGTGACCATCACCATCGTCGCTCCCCAGGGCAAATGCACCTGTTCACGGCGAATAACCTCAGCAAACGGCAGTGTGACATCCAGCTGGACGCGCGCCAGTGTTTCAAGGACTCGCATCAGGTGCCCACGGCCACTTCGAGCCGGCACCATCCGGCAGACCTCACCCTCAAGAAGGGGGTCAAGGCCGTTTGTCACCAATCCAACCGGCGACTTTCGTTCTGAGACCCAATTCGCCAGGGATGCCGCAGACAATACAGCCAGTTCTGCAGACTCTTGCCTGTGTCGGATGTTGTAATCATCCTCGCAGAAATTCAAGAAGACCATAGTCTCCAGAGCAATCGATGAATCCAGAACCTTAACCTGCATCTGGCCGGAAGAGGCAGTAGATTTCCAATCGACCCGCCTCAGTGAATCGCCGACAGCGTACGGGCGCTTCCCGGCCGCCCGGGACGGGTCTTCGAAAATAGGTAAACGGTTCTGAACGCTGCCAAGTGGAGACCAGGAAGGCAGGCTCACATTTCCAAGCCTGTAGATTTCTGGATAAACGATCAAATGATCCGCCTCACTAAACCGCTGCTCATCCATGAGCAAACCCAGCACATCGCCCGAATTCAGGAAGACCGGACCTAATTTGTAATAACCACGCTTGCGCGGAAACACATCATACTCAATTGTTGTTGATGATTTAGGACCGAGGGTGACGACTTGGCTGACATTTTTTCGCGGCGCCAGGTCCATTGAAAGACTTTCTGATACCTGGAGCCAAACGATCGGCAGTCGACTTCTATTCTCCACCTTGAGCTTGACTCGGACTGTTTCGCCTGGAAAAGCGCGCGGCACATAGGACCTTTCAATCAAAAGCGCGCCAGTTGTAGTCGTGCGCCAGAAACGAGTGAGCGCATACGTAACCGCCAGGAGGTAGACCAGTGTAAAGACAAAGCCATCCCTGAAAATGAAGCCAAGGATGAGCAGCAGCCCTAACAAAGGCAGGTAGAAGTCACCCATCAGACCTCGCCGTTTTCCAGC
>JBFGQG010000518.1:0-2857 GCA_041564295.1 Anaerolineales bacterium
GCCCGCCCACGGTGTAGGCATCGGTGTTTTCGAATTCCAGGTCGTAGAGTTGGTCGAGTTCATCGAGCAGCAGGTCGCCGCGGACGCGCAGCACGCTCTCGGCAATTTCCTCGATTGGCAGGATTTCCTTGTCAAACTCATCCTGGATTTCGCCGACAACTTCTTCAACAAGGTCTTCCAGCGAGACGACTCCCGCAGTGCCGCCATATTCGTCGATGACGACGGCCAGCTGGAGGTTCTCGCGTTGGAATCGGAGCAGCATCCGGTCGAGAACCAGGTTTTCGGGTACAAAAGCGACCGGGCGAATGATGGATTTTAAGTCTAATGATCTGTCGATTGCGGTCGCTTTGAACCTGGCGAAATCCTTAATGTGGAGGATGCCGATAATGTGGTCCAGGTCACTATCAAAAACCGGGTATCGAGATTTTCGGGTTTCACAGATTCTGCGAAGGACAGTTTCGGAGTCTGCGCGAACGGAGATGCCAATGATCTGCGTTCTCGGGGTCATGACCTGTTCGATTGTCCTTTCGGCCAGGTCGAAAATATTTTCAATGAACAACTGCTCTGAGGAATCGAGCATGCCACCTTCAGAACTTTCCTCAACTATGTACTCCAGTTCCTCCGGGGTAAACAGGCGGTCTGCCTGGTTAACTGGGGGAATGCCCATTAATCGGACGATGCCGTTTCCCAAAATGTTCAGCACCCACACGACAGGGAAAAAGATGATTTCGAAAATAGTCATCGGGCGAGCAAGCGATAGAACGGTCGGTTCCGCCGACTGCAGCGCGAGTGTTTTCGGAATCATTTCGCCGATAACGACGTGAAAGTAGGTCAATGTGCCGACGGCGATGGTCGTCGCTATGGTATGCGCCAGCGGCTCAGCAAGGTGTCCGAAACGTTCAAGCAGGACGATGAACCAGTCCGCGAGCTTGTGTTCGCCATAAGCGCCGAGACCGAGGCTGACGACCGTGATCCCGACCTGGGCAGTGCCAATATACCTGTTTTGGAGCACCGGTTCGAGAAGAATCTTCAGAGTCCTCTGGGCGGCACCCAAACCTTCTTCCGCAAGCTGGGCAATCCTCGTGCGGGGAACGGCAACGATCGAAAACTCGGCTGCGACAAATATTCCGTTAAAAAGGATCAATACAGCCATGATCAGGATGGGGATCAATATTTCTGTCATGCTTCCCCCTCTCGCAGCTGATTCAGCCATTCCTTCCGGGCCTGTAGACGAACGGCAGTGATCCCTCTTCCGCGCATTTTGTCGACCTGGAATACCTGTTTGTCGATTGTCACCTGGTCACCGACTGCGGGTACGCGGGCGAACTGGTTCAGAACCAGGCCGCCGATGGTATCTACGTCTTCTTCGGGAAGGTGGAGGTCGAGCAATTCGTTCAAGTCGGTGACGAGGGTGTCGCCGCGAATCATCAACCACTCATCTGAAAGGACACGGACGTTCGGCGTGTACGTGTCGAACTCGTCCTGGAGCTCGCCGAAAATCTCTTCAATCAAATCTTCAAGCGTTACCATTCCGGCTGTGCCACCGAATTCATCCAGGACGATGGCTACCTGAAGATGTCTGCGCTGCAAGAGCGAAAACACCGTTTTAACGGGGGTTGTCTCTGGGACGAATGGGACAGGCTTGATGATCTGGCTGACATTGCGCCGCTCTTCTCCGGATAGACACAGCAGGTCTTTGAGGTGGACTACACCAACGATGTTATCGATGCTGCCGCGGTAGACCGGCAGGCGTGAATAAGGCGATTCGACCAGCGTCTTGGAGAACTGGTCACAGTCCCAATTGTCCGGAGAGGCAAGCATGTGCGGGCGCGGGATCATCACTTCGCGGACCTTTGAGTTGCGCAGTTGGAGCGTGTTTTTGAGTAGTTTACGTTCTTCCTTTCGGAGTACCCCTGCCCGGCTGCTCTCCTCCACAAGCATAACAATTTCTTCAGGTGCATGGATATGGGCATGTTCTGCGATGATTTCACGGCCGAACAAGCGCATAATGAACTGTCCACTGCCGTTGAAAAACCAGATCAAAGGTTTAAACAAAGCCATTGACCAGCGCATAGGAGCCGCTGTGAGCATCGCAAGGCGTTCGGGATACTGGATGCCTATGTTCTTCGGTACAAGCTCTCCCAGGAGCACCTGGAGCCCTGTGAGGCTCAGTAGTATGACTGTTGCGCTGAGCGACTGTGCCGCTAGATCCGAAAGTTCCCCCCGGGATTTCAGTGCCGGTGAAATTAAATCCGTAAGTTGGGATTGGCCGTAAAATCCCAGCAAGAGTGATGTGACAGTGATTCCGAGCTGGCAGGTTGCGACATATGCATCGAGGTGGTGGTGGTCTTCCACGAGATTCAAAATACTACGGGCGAGGCGATTGCCCTCGTCCGCAAGCATGGACAGCTTGGCTTTTCGTGCGCTCACGACTGAGAATTCAGCCGCTACGTAGAGCGCATTTAACAGTATGAGGAGTGTTACGACTAATGTAATGATTATAGGCGACATCTGCGAAAGGTAATGTACGCCGCCAAATTTTTCCCGGTAATAAGCCAGTATCCGGGAACGAATGTGACAGGGTTACAGTTTACTCAGGAATATCAAAGCAATTTCCCGTTTCGAGGATTATAGAATGGTCATGGTTTGCGACGAGCGCACAGATCTGCGTAGTGCCTTGCGGGCTGATCGTCGTGAATTGCGAAAACGGACTTGGCTTGTCATAGAGGATCCATGATCCACCACCGACCGAATCACCGATTCCTTTAATACCAACGGTCTCAGGTGCATAGGTGTTCCAGAAAAAATGGATATGGTTAGTGCCAGCACTGGCCGAGATGATCGGGTCGAAGTTGAA
>JBFGQG010000519.1:0-2854 GCA_041564295.1 Anaerolineales bacterium
CCCCTTTTTCGGAGATATTATTGAAAACAACTTCTATTGTAGTTTCTGTTCTTATTGTGCTTTGCTGCTGTATCGGATTTTTGCTGCTGGTAATGTTCGGGCTCGGTTTTTTTGCCAGCCGTACATCATCGAACCCCAATCTGCACCCCCCAGTCGGTTCAACCCAATCGCCGGAGTCGGTTCTCAACCCACTACAGGTTACTGGGACAGCTACATCAACTCCTGTGCCGGTCATTCAAGACGCGGCTTCCGGTCTCGAAACCCTCGAGACGCTCCTGAATGTACAGATCCCCATCAAGGATACGTCTGACCTGATCGTTCGTATCGGAGGGGTCCCGGGACCAATCCCGGACAATGTCCCGGCCCCAGCACGGCAGTACGAAGTGGGTGACCAGGAAACGTTCTGGGCCAGCAACACGGATACGAACGAATCGTTTGAAATTGAAGTAACGTTACAGTACGTCACCGAACACAGTTATTTCTGGATCGAAAACGGCGTCCGATTCGACGCGAATGAATTGAGTCTCCTCGCCGAGAACTTTGAATCACATATTTACCCGACTGTGCGTGATTTTTTTGGTACTGAATGGTCACCGGGGGTCGATAACGACCCGCGTATCTACATCGTTTTTGCCCGCAACCTCGGGCGTGGTATTGCAGGTTATTTTTCTTCGGCAGACGAATTGCATCCCCTGGCCCATGAATTCTCCAACGCACATGAGATGTTCTTCATGAGTGCAGAGAATACGCGCATGGACGACATCTTCACGTACGGTGTGCTCGCCCATGAGTTCCAGCACATGATTCACTGGTACGGCGATCGAAACGAGGATATCTGGGTCAACGAAGGATTTTCAGAAGTCGCCACGCTGCTCACCGGCTATTACGAGGGCGGTTTTGACCAGGCTTATATGGACAATCCGGACATATCATTAATCGCGTGGCCTGAAGAGGAAGACACCATTCCACACTACGGCGGTGCCTTTCTCTTCTTTGCTTATTTTCTCGACCGGTTCGGCGAGGATGTCACCAGGGCGCTTGTAGCGCACCAGGAGAATGGTCTGAACGCTATCGACAGCCTGCTGGCCGAAGTTGGTATATTCGACCCGCTCAGGAACCGCGAGCCGGGCGGCAACGATATCTTCCAGGACTTTGCCGCAGCACTGTACCTGCTGGATGAAACCGTCGGAGATGGTCGCTTCAGCCTTTCCGTTTACCCGGATGCAGCCGTAGCAGACCCGACAGAAAGAGTCAACTCCTGCCCCACCGGCCCACAGGCGCGCGACGTCAACCAGTTCGGGATCGATTACATCCGGGTCACCTGCAGCGGAAATTTCACCCTTACCTTCCAGGGGAGCACGACGATCGATCTGCTTCCGGTTGATCCAGCATCCGGGCATTACTATTTCTGGTCCAACCGCGCCGACGAGGCTGATATCACCCTCACCAGGAAATTTGATTTTACGGATCACGTCGGTGCGCTTACGCTGGAATACGACGCCTGGTTCGACATTGAAGCTGACTTCGATTATGCTTATCTCGTCGCATCGACGGACGGTGAGACGTGGGAAATCTTAAGAACGCCCGGCGGCACCGGTTCGGACCCGACAGGAAACAGTTTCGGATGGGCTTACAACGGCCGCTCGCGCGTCTGGATCCGGGAATCGGTCGATATTTCCAGGTTCGCCGGCTCCGAGGTCTGGCTGCGCTTCGAATACATCACGGACGGAGCGCTGACCGGCGAGGGACTGCTGTTAGACAACCTCGCCGTTCCGGAAACCGGATATTTCACGAGCTTTGAAGAGGATGATGGCGGCTGGGAAGCCGCCGGATTCGTTCGTGTGGAAAACGTCATCCCGCAAACTTACCATGTTTCGATGATCGCTTTTAGGGCATCTGGGACGACTGTCACCTACCTCGACCTGGATGCGTCAAACCGTTTGGAAATCCCAATAGAAATAGGCAGTGAGATCGATGAACTCGTACTCATCGTCAGCGGTACGAACCGGTTTTCACGTTTAAAAGCCGGATACACGTTCGAAATACAGGAATAAAAAAGACCTGGCTGTTGAACGCCAGGTCTCTCGCTTCGCAAATGGCTTCACCGCTCTTAGCAAACAGCTCATACGACCTCGAAGGATCGCCGCATTCGTATTGTCAGTACAAACGCTGCGGTCAGGGCGATGAGATAAGTCAGGCCGAAGACCAGTTCGGTTATCTGTCGAAAACTGCCCAGTTCTACATATGCGAGGATCGCGAAGACGATGAACAGCAAATACATCACGTTCATCCATCGCCTGACGGCAGGGCGGAGCGGAACGTTCGTATTGTTAGACTGGGCTGCCCTGAGGAGCCAGTAAAAGTAAAGCCCGAAGAAAAGTAATTCGGCCGGATTCAAGATTTTGACCAGTGCCTCGGGGGGATTGTAATTTGCCCAGAAGTTTAACTCGGAACCGAGCGGCCAGAAGATCGGAACCCCGTTGAACCAGATCAACAGATCGAGGGCCATGTGCATCGCAACACCCACGCCCATACCGTACCCGAAATACTTCCAGCGATCGTCCTTCCTGACTAGAGCGGCGACGTAAAACAGGACGACGATGAACAGGATTGTAAACACGCTGTGGGTAAATGTGCGGTGGAACAGCTCGTCCGGCTCCTGGATCCCCGTCACCGTGCCGACGGCCACCAGGTAATTGTCCATATCCGGAAATATGCTGCCCAACAAAATGCCCAGGAACAACCAGGGTTTCCGGACAGCTTGTTTACGCGTGACGACGCCAACTAACGCATGGAGTCCAGCCTGTGGCATTTCTTCTCCTTCCTGATCGTAAGGATCATTCTATTTTCGCAC
>JBFGQG010000520.1:0-2849 GCA_041564295.1 Anaerolineales bacterium
GCTCTATTTCTCATCGGCCTGGCGCTATTACTGGTCCGTTCAAAAGATCTGCGCACCTGGCTTGTTTTCCTGGTGCTGCTTGGTTTCGGCATGGTTTCCGGCCTGAGTTTCGACCCGCCTGCAGCGCAGCGTTACGTGGCTGTTGCACCATGGTTAGCGCTGGTCTGCGGTTTTGCTATCGCAGAAACGACCGTTCGACTCAAAGACCTCTGGCCCAATCTCGGCCGAGGACTGGTTGTTGGGTCGTTCTTACTGGCAGCGTATCTTGCTTTCGATGATGCCCGCTTTTACTTTTTTGAGTACACACCGCCAACGACCGAATGGACCGACAACAATGCAGTGGCACAACACCTGGCAGACTACCTGCGCACGCGGCCGGATATTGAAGAAGTCTATTTCCTTGGTATGCCGCGTATGGGTTATTACTCCATCCAGAGCACGAATTTTCTTGTCCCGGACGTTAATGGTGTTGATGTGAACGAGGATTGGGGCTCCCCGAACAATCCGGAGGTCAAGTCCAACGAACCGGTCTTCGTCTTGCTGCCGCACAAAGAGGAAGATTTGAAAGCCATCATGGCCGATTACCCTGGTGGGGATCTGCTGGAAGCGCGCACACCTGAGGGGGAACTCATTTATTGGATGTACGAAACGACGAAAACGAAATGACCCGGATGAAAAACAGAATGAATGCTGCCCTGTTCTATGAACACGGCAGCCGAGAAGTCCTCGTATACGGCGAAGCGCCGATACCTGATCCAGGCCCCGGTGAAGTGCTCGTCCGCATCAAAGCAGCCGCGCTGAACCGCTTGGACCTGTGGGTTCGTGCCGGTTGGCCCGGTATCAAGCACAGCCTGCCGCATATCCCCGGGTCAGACGGCTCCGGTGAAGTCGCTGCCCTCGGTTCCGGCGTAACCCGCTGGCAGATCGGAGATCGCGTCGTCATTAACGCCAGCATCGGCTGCAGCGAGTGCGATTTTTGCCTTGCCGGATTCGATAACCAGTGCCTTCGCTGGGAAATGTTGGGGGAAACGCGTCCCGGGACACACGCCCAGTACACTGTGGTGCCTTCCCGCAACCTGCACACCATCCCGGCAGATTTTCCTTTCGAGCATGCTGCCGCAGCAGCCCTCGTGTTTCAGACCGCCTGGCATTCCCTGATCAAGCGAGGGCTGCTGCAGGCCGGCGAGTCCGTGCTTGTGGTGGGGGCCTCCGGCGGCACGAACACGGCCTGTATCCAGGTGGCCAAATTAGCTGGTGCGCAGGTCTTCGTTGTCGGATCGAATCCTGAAAAGCTTGCCCTGGCGAAATCCCTGGGCGCAGACGTGCTGATCGACCGGTCGAGGGAGGAAAACTGGTCGAAAACCGTCTACCTGCTGACGGAAAAACGCGGCGTGGACGTCGTCGTGGATAACGTAGGTACGACTTTTGCTCACAGCTTCCGGTCTGCGCGAAAAGGCGGGCGCATTCTGACGGTCGGCAACACCGGTGGGCCGCAGTTCGAAATCGATAATCGCTACATTTTCGGAAAGCACCTGTCAATCATCGGTTCCACCATGAGCCCACATTCGGAGTTTATTGACGTGATGGACCTGGTTTTTAAAGGATTGCTCAAACCGGTGATCGATACAAGCTTCGACCTTTCTCATATTAAAGCGGCTCACGAAAGGTTGGAAGAGGGCGAACAGCTTGGTAAAATACTTTTGAAAATTCCATAGCCGATAAAATGAATGGAGAAGTCCCCGTAAATCACCGGTCTAAACCTAAACGACCGCGCAGCGTGACGATTCTTGCTTTGGGTGTTTTAATCATTACGGTGTTCTTTTGGGCGCGCGTGTACCAGGCCATTGTCCTCAGGTCATTGATAGAAACCCTGGCTCCGAATGTTTCCCTGGCTTACATCGTTCTAACCGGATTGATATTCGGGGTCGCCGGCCTCCCGATTTCATGGGGCCTGTGGACAGGAAAACCCTGGGCCGCAAGTGCTGGGCAGCAGTTCTTCTTTGCATTGGCAGCTTATTACTGGCTTGATCGTATATTCATTGTTGTGTCCGATGCCGTGCGTGGAAACTGGCCGTTCGCGCTTGGAACAACCATTATCACGCTGGTGTGGGTAACCTGGATTTTTTCAAGCCGGCCAACACTAGAATTCTTCAAAACTTCCCGGGACAACTTCCCGGCAAACGGAGATCGTAATGTCGAATGATGTTAGTCCTCAAATTCAACAACTGCGAAGCCTGCGAGAACAGGGCCGCCTGGGTGGCGGCGAAAAACGAATCGCCCAGCAACATGAAAAAGGCAGGCTCACAGCCCGGGAAAGGCTGGATCTGCTGCTCGACCGCGGCTCATTCCGCGAACTCGACCCGTTTACGATGCATCGGTCCACGGATTTCGGGCTGCAAGACCAGGTCTATCCTGGCGACAGCGTGGTGACCGGTTGGGGGACAATAGACGGTCGGCTTGTCTATGTCTTTTCGCAGGATTTCACCGTTTTGGGCGGCAGCCTGGGTGAAGCGCATGCAAAAAAGATCGTCAAAATCCAGGACCTGGCACTCAAGACCGGTGCACCTATCATTGGTTTGAACGACTCCGGTGGCGCACGGATCCAGGAAGGCGTCGTCGCACTCGGTGGGTATGCGGACATCTTCTTGCGCAACACCCTCGCCTCAGGCGTGATTCCTCAGATCAGCGTGATCATGGGTCCGTGCGCCGGCGGCGCCGTTTATTCTCCAGCCCTCACAGATTTCATTTTCATGGTGCGCAATTCATCTTACATGTTCGTTACGGGGCCGGAAGTTGTCAAAGCCGTAACCCATGAAGATGTTTCGTTCGAGGACCTCGGCGGGGCCAGC
>JBFGQG010000521.1:0-2848 GCA_041564295.1 Anaerolineales bacterium
ACCAGCGGAGACGCAAAGAAATTTTTGAGGCTTCCGTACATCTGATCTTTGAGAAAGGCTTCAGCAATACGTCGATGCGTGAAATCGCCGGCGCTGCCGGTGTCGGGAAGTCTACGTTATACGACTATTTCAAGTCGAAAGAGGATATTCTGATTTCATATTTTGAGAGTGAGATCCGAAAAATCACGGAACGTGCGCGGAAAATCGTTGAGTTGGACCTGGAAGTCTCAGAGAGGCTCAGGAAAATCATGCAAATGCACCTGGAGTATCTGGTCGATAATAAAAAATTCTACTTGAAACTTACGATGGAAGCCCAAATACTTTCTCTGGGAAGCCAGCAGATCATCCAGGCCCAACGCCATACGTACCAGGATATGCTGTGTTCTCTCATTGAAGAGGGCATTAAAACCGGTGAGTTTCGCTCTATCAATCCGCTTTTTGCCGCGCGCAGCATTTTTTCCCTACTTTCCACTGCTGTCTTCACTTCACGCCCATCGGGAACACCAGATGAAATTATGGATGATGTCGTGAACATATTCTTCATGGGGATTCAAGCCTGATTTTTTGCCAGATTGAGCGACCTTTGTTCGTTTCTCACAGGAGCCTGATATGACCTCCTCCCTAATTCTCCCTCTCAATGACCTGAAAGCCAACCTCGAAATTGTCGGTGGAAAAGGCCTGTCGCTCGCAAAGCTCGCCAATGCGGGCTTCCCTGTCCCAGGTGGTTTCTTTTTAACGACCCGTGCGTATCACCATTTCGTAAAAGCCAATCAATTACAGCCTGTTATACGTGAAGCGCTGAAGGCCGTAAAACTGAACAAGCCTTCAACTCTGGAGACAGCCTCTGCAACCATCAGCCATCTCTTCACCCAGGCCTCCATCCCAGGCGATATTGCAGATGCCATCAGGAACGCCTACCTGGCCCTTGACGCTCGCACTGCACTCCCCGTGGCCGTGCGTTCTTCCGCCACAGCAGAAGACCTGCCCGACGCATCTTTCGCAGGCCAGCAGGAGACCTATCTCAATATCACGGGCATAGACCATGTTCTAGAAGCCATCAAGAAATGCTGGGCGTCGCTGTGGACCGCGCGTGCGATGGGTTACCGGGCCCACCAGGGGATCGGATCTGAAGGGGTGGCGCTCGCAGTCGTCGTGCAGAAAATGGTCTTCGCTGATTTGGCAGGGATCATGTTCACCGCAAATCCGCTGAACGGCAAGCGCGATGAGGTGGTCATCAACGCAGCCTGGGGGCTGGGGGAAGCCATTGTCAGCGGAGCTGTAACTCCTGACACAATCATTGTCAGCCAACACGATACAAGTCAAATCCGCCGTAAGACGGCCGAGAAGCAGATTATGACCGTACGCACGGCATCCGGTACGGAGGAGCGCCCTGTCCCGGATCGCCTGCAGAACGAACCGGTGTTGAGCGATGAGCAGGTGGTTGACCTGGTCCGTTATGGATTGGAGATTGAGACCCTTTACGGGAAGTCTATGGACATCGAATGGGCCTTATCTGAGGGAGCGTTCGCTATCTTGCAGGCGAGGCCTATAACCGCACTGCCGGACGCGCCTGTTGAATGGGCGCCTCCCAATCCGAAGGGTACATACATGCGAGCCAGTGTGGTCGACTTGATGCCGAAGCCGCTGAGTCCCTTGTTTGTTTCGCTAGGAATCCCTGCAATGCGGGCACAAATGCGGCCGTTGGGTAAAAGGCTGACAGGCTCAGAACCTGTCCTGGCAGAGGACTACTTCACAAGCATCAACAATTTTGCATACATGAATCATGCTATCTTACCGAAATCATGGTGGTGGGTGCTCACCGGTTTGCTGCCATCCTACCCCAGGTTATTTCGCAGGTTGGTCCCACTCTGGCGCGAGGAGCTGCTCCCGGAATACCAGGACTTTGTTATCGGAAAGCAAGACCTGGTTCCCGAGCGAATGACATCGGCTGAACTATGGCAGGAGACGCATTCACTTGTAAATGCAGCCGCTTATTACGTATGCGGATTGATGTTTGCCACGATGGGCGCTTCAGCCGGCTCAGAGGGACTGCTCAGGACGGTGTATGACAGGATGGTGAAGCAAGAGGGTGACCCTGACGCTTCGGCTCTGATGATGGGCTGGGATAATATCGCGGTACGTTCTGAAAAGTCGCTCTACGACATGGCGATGTGGGCAAACCAGAATCAATCAATGAGAGAATTGATTCTTAATACACCCTCCGCCAGACTTGCTGAACAGCTGAAAAGGCGCGACTTGCCGAAAGGTTCTCTTTTCTCCGATTTAGCTGCTCGCTTCCTGATGCATCTGGAAACCTTCGGTCATATCATTTTCCAGCTCGACTTTGCCGAACCACTCCCACGGGATCATCCCGAAATGATGCTGGAAAATATAAAAATGTATTTGCGCGGTGAGGGAAGTGATCCGCACGTGCGACAAAAAGCCAGCGAGGAAAAACGATTGGCGACTACCGAACAGATGCGCAGCCGTCCGAAAGGTCTCAAACGCTGGATATTCACGAAAGCGCTCAACTGGGGGCAGTCAATGGCAGAAATCCGCGAGGACGCGCTGGCCGAAATCGGGCTGGCATACCCCTATATTCGCGCCTTTTTGATAAGGCTTGGAGCCCGCTTAGCAGAAGCAGGCTCGATAGGGCAGGCTGATGACATTTTCTGGCTTGAAAAAGAGGAGATTGATGCGCTCGTCAGCGGCAGCCAGCTTGAATTAGTTGGCCGGGTCGAAGAAAGAAAAGCATTCTGGGACAGGCTGAAAAAGGAAACGCCACCACCCATGATGCCGGTGAGAGAGCGCATCATGGGGATTAAATCCAATGTCTTTGTGCCCCATG
>JBFGQG010000522.1:0-2841 GCA_041564295.1 Anaerolineales bacterium
TGCCCCGTATTCGTCCCAGGAGGCCCTGATGATCCCGGCTGCCCAAAGATTCTTACCTTCCAGAAACGGCACGAGTGGTTTGAGGAAAAGCCAGAACAGGTTTGTCCTCGGCAACCTGACGCCGATTATGGCATATATGCTGTTCTTCTCCCTGTTCCCGATGATCTGGGCCGTCATCCTAGGATTCTTTAATTATTCGCCTGTGCGGGCCGGTGGAGGTTTCCTTGGCCTCGGAGGCAATAATCCTTTCGTTGGTCTGGACAATTATCGGGCTATGTTTGCCGATTCCCAGCCAGCGCGGGTGTTCCGGATGGCGGTCGTCAACACTTTCATATTTGCAGTGCTTGTACTGCCGATTAACTTGATGATCACACTTCCGCTGGCCGTGATTGTGGAAAGTGTGCGCGACCGGTTGAAAGGGTTCTTTCGAGCAATTTATTTCATGCCGACGATCAGTTCCTCAGTAGCAGTCGCTCTGATGTGGGGCTATATTTTCCACCCTCAACAGGGCCTTCTGAACACGCTCATTAAAATGCTGGGATTCACTCCTCCGAAAGCCTGGCTCACGGACCCCAGCGCAGTGTACTTCGGGGTCCCACTCGCGATGATTGCCGTGATCATCGCGTATATCTGGCAGGATTTCGGGTACAACCTCGTAATATTCATCGCAGCTTTGCAGGGTATTCCTAGTGAAATTCGCGATGCAGCCCTCGTCGACGGAGCGAACCCCTGGCAGGTTTTCTGGCATATCACCGTTCCACTGCTCAAACCGACGATGCTGTTCGTCTGCGTTTTGACGATGCTGTCTTCGTTACAGGTCTTCGTCATCTTTGATGTCATGACCAACGGTGGGCCGCGCAACCAGACGACACCGCTCGTGATGAGCATCTATGAAAATGCCTTCCGATATCAGAACATGGGATGGGCCGCAGCAATTTCGATGGTCTTATTCTTAATTATTCTGGGTATCACCATTATCCAGTTCCGCATCCTTCGCACGGATTGGGAGTATTAGACGTGACAACAGCAAATCCCCCCTCCTCTCTGAGCGATAAAGGAATGTCTCCGAGGATTTTCAATCGCACAGCAGTTTACGGCATTTTGTTGCTCGGGATGCTTATTACCGTTGTGCCGTTCATCTGGATGTTCCTGACCTCGATGAAACCATCCAGCGAGATCATACGCGTTCCTCCGACCTTTATTCCAGAAACCTGGTCACTTGAAGCGTATAAAACGATTATCAACGATCCACGAGTACCTCTTGGCAGATTTTACCTGAACAGCACATTGGTTGCCGGGGCACGTGTGATGATAACGCTGTTCACGAGCGCGCTGGCAGGTTATATTTTTGCTAAATACCGCTTCTGGGGTAAAAACATCACCTTCGGCTTTATCCTGGCACAGTTGATGATCCCATTCCAGGTCGTCATGGTGCCGGCTTACCTCATTCTGGTCAAACTGCGGTTGGTCGATTCTCTCTGGGGCTTGATCATCCCGGCTATGGTCGATGCTTTCGGCATCTTTCTAATGCGCCAGTTTATCGAATCGATCCCAAGCGAGTTGATGGATGCTGCCAGGATTGACGGTGCGGGTGAGTTCAGCATTTTCCTGCGCATTATCCTTCCGCAGTTGGGCGCTCCACTGGCAACTCTCGGTATTTTCACGTTCATGGGTACCTGGAACGATTATCTCTGGCCGTTGATCGTGATCACCACCCACGAAAAGCGAACCTTACCGCTCCTGCTGACCTGGTACAACTCCCAGCACTCGACACGGTACGACCTCACAATGGCTGCTTCGATCCTGGTATTGGTTCCGATCTTGATCGTCTACGCTATCTTCCAGCGTTGGATCGTTCGCGGCGTCGCTATGACCGGATTCAAATAAGCTGCACATTGTGTTAATTAGCTGATCGATCGTCATTTTTATATGGAGTAACAAATGAAGGCTGTAATATGGACCGGACCGCGAACAATGTTTATGCGAGAAGAACCGATCCCGTCAATAACTCCTGACGAGGTGTTAATCCGGGTTGATTCTGTTGGTGTTTGCGGCAGCGAACTCTCAGGTTATCTCGGGCAAAACAGCTTGCGCGTACCGCCGCTAATCATGGGCCATGAATTCGCCGGCACCATAGCCGCGCGCGGCAATGCTGTTCACGAGCTGGCAGCGGGCGACCGCGTTGCGGTCAATCCTCTGATCACATGCGGAAAGTGCATATATTGCTTGGAGAAGATGGACAGTCTTTGCCTGCACCGTCGGTTGATCGGTGCGCACCAGCCTGGTGCTTTTGCGGAATTCGTTGCGGTACCGGCAAAAAACTGCATACCAGTTCCATCTTCACTCGACCTGCTTGCCGCTTCTCTGGCGGAGCCACTGGCTTGCGGCGTCCGGGCTGCAAAAATCGGAGGCGTTTCGAGTGAGAGACGTGTGGTCGTAATCGGCGCCGGGCCGATCGGGCTGCTTGTGATGAAGACGGTGAAGCACTACAAGGGTAGTATCATCCTTGCGGCGGAGATTAATCCGGCGCGCTTGGAACTCGCCGAATCTTGGGGCGCGGAGGCCGCGGTAAACCCGCAGGATAATGATATTTCCCGGCATGTTCGGGACCGTACCGCTGGCCTGGGCGCGGATGTCGTGTTCGATGCTGTCGGTAGCACAGCGACCCGCCGCATGGCTGTCGAATGTACTCGCTCCGGCGGTACGGTCGTCTTCATCGGCCTGCATGAAGCGGACAGCGACCTTCAGATCAACCATGTGGTTCGCAGCGAAATCCGGCTCGCCGGCGCTTTCGCCTATACAACGCAGGACTTTGCAGAAGCCCTGGAACTCCTCACGGCA
>JBFGQG010000523.1:0-2837 GCA_041564295.1 Anaerolineales bacterium
ATGGCAGTTCTACGAAGATGAAACAGGGAATGTTGAATGGCCTGAATACGGCGGCTGCCGGGGTAAAGATGGTATACTGCCGCTCTGGGTAGCGGACATGGATTTCCAGTCGCCCCAGCCTGTCATCGACGCGCTGGTCACCAGGGCTCAACACGGAATTTTCGGATATACAGGGCGAACAAAAGCTTACAACGAAAGCGTTGCCCTATGGATGAATAAACGACACGGTTGGTCAATCGAAACGGATTGGCTCCTGACGACACCAGGCGTGGTCAACGCCCTGTACAACGCAGTGCAGGCATACACTGCGCCGGGTGAAAAAGTGCTGATCCAGCCGCCGGTCTACCATCCGTTTACACATGCGATTGAACGCACAGGCCGGAAAGTGGCGTATAACCCCCTTGTTTTGCGGAATGGGCGGTATGAAATGGATTTCGAGGATCTCGAACGGAAAGTTTCCAACCCGCAAGTCCGCCTGGCGGTGCTATGCCACCCGCACAACCCGGTCGGGAGGGTGTGGACCGAAGATGAATTGCGCCGATTCGGGGAAATATGCAACGCGCACAAGGTGATCGTCGTGTCGGATGAAGTCCATGGTGACCTTGTATTTCAGGGAGTGACGTTCGTGCCTTATGCCATGTTAGGAGCGGATTTCGAGCAAAATGTGATCGCATTGACGTCTCCCAGCAAGACCTTTAACCTGCCAGGCTTGAAAACGTCGAACATCCTTATCCCAAACCCCGCTCTACGTCAGATATTTGCCGATCAATTGGCATTCAGCGGTCTTTACGGGCTCAATGCATTCGGAAGCACGGCTCTACAGGCTGCATACCAGCACGGTGAAGATTGGTTGGCGCAGGTAATGGATTATATCGAGGCGAATTTCCGTTTTTTATCTGATTACCTGCAGAAATATCTACCCGGGTCTGTTGTGATCCACCCGGAAGGGACCTATCTCGTTTGGGTTGACCTTCGGGCATTAGGAGTCGATGCGGAAGAACTCCACGCGCTGCTGCTCAAGGAGGCCAAAGTCTATCTCGACAACGGCAGCATTTTCGGCGAATCAGGGGAAGGGTTCACACGTATAAACATCGCCTGCCCGCGCTCGATCCTCGAAAAGGCGTTGGAACGCATGTGCAGCGTCCTCGCAGCCGTATAATCAATAAATCGTCCCTCATCCTGCCGTAACTTCCAGGCGGGATGATTGTTTTAACGTGCGACGTACCGGTTGCGGCACTTGTCCCGAGCGAAGCTGAGGTATGCGAGGTCAAGGTGCCAGGTTATCACTCTACACTTAGAAAATAAACTTTCAACCTTCAACCCACGAACCAAAACGAATAACCCCCGGAGACAGGATGACCACTTCAACTCACGAACATCCGATGGTGAACGACAGGCGTGAAATATTTGGTTGGACCATGTACGACTGGGCCAACTCGGCATTCAGCACAACAGTCGGCACTGTTTTCCTTGGGCCTTACGTGACCGCCATTGCACAGCAGGCCGCAGATGCCAACGGATTTCTCCAGGTCGGAAATTTTTTTATCCGCCCTGATTCTCTTTTTGCTTATGCAGTTTCAGCTTCCGTGCTCCTGCAGGTCGTTTTCCTGCCCATCCTGGGTGCACTCGCCGACTATTCGCATTCACGCAAAAATCTGTTGATGACCTTCGCGATCATCGGCTCATTCGCGACGTCCTTGATGTATTTCATCACGGATGGAGGGCACTGGTTCGCGGCCGGCCTGTTCATCGTGGCGAACGTCGCCTTCGGCGCCGCAGTGGTTTTCTACAATGCCTACCTGCCGGATATCGCCAGTGAAGATCGTCGAGACCAGGTCTCAGCCGCCGGCTTTGGGATGGGTTACGCCGGCGGTGGCCTGTTGCTCTTTCTCAACCTGATCATGTTCATGTTCAGTGATTCGCTCGGACTGAGCGGATCGATGGTGGCAAGGATCAGTCTTGCTTCCGCAGGGGTATGGTGGTTTGGCTTTTCTCTCGTGACCTTTCGCCTGTTGAGGTCCCGCCATACTGTCAAACCGCTGCCCGAAGGAGAAACATACATCACCATCGGTTTCAGCCAGCTGGCGACATTGCTCGAGGTGCCGGTCCGCGTCATCACAGCATTGATGCTTACGCCCCTGTTGATTCCTGTTTTCATTTGGTTGCGCCTGCCGCTTGGCATCGCGCTCTTACCAGGCCTGGGGCCGATCGCAGTGCTGGTGATCTTCATGTTCCGTAAAGCGCGGACTTTACCTGAAGCGATAAAATACCTCGTTGCATACCTGCTCTATAACGATGGGATACAGACCGTGATCGCTGTTGCGGCCATTTTCGCTGCGGAAGAATTGGAGATGTCTGCAACGAACCGCATCCTCGTTATCCTGATGATACAGTTCGTCGCTTTCGGCGGCGCATATGGGTTTGGTTATCTTGCGAAGCGGATCGGGACGAAGCGTGCAATCCTCCTGAGCCTGGTGGTCTGGAGTGTGGTTGTAATATTTGCCTATTTCGGCATGCGTGACTTTACAATCGTGGAAAGTCTTGGGATCTCACGCGCAGAACTGGAATTCTGGATCATGGCATTCATCGTAGCGCTGATTCTCGGTGGCAGCCAGGCATTGAGCCGCAGCCTGTTTGCCCAGATGATCCCCCACGAACAGGAAGCTGAGTTCTTCAGCTTCTATGAAGTCAGCGAGCGTGGCACCTCTTGGCTGGGCACGTTCATTTTCGGCCTTGTCAATGACCGGACAGGCAGCCTGCGGGCCGGTGTATTGTCACTCATCTTTTTCTTTGTGATCGGGCTTGCAATACTGCCGTTTGTGAACGTGGAGAAAGCG
>JBFGQG010000524.1:0-2831 GCA_041564295.1 Anaerolineales bacterium
ACCGGGGACGAGATTCGCGGCATCCGATTCGAAAACGACAAAACGACCGTTCCCTGAGATCACAGGATTGCGGGAATCACCATCACCCTGCTGCCCGGAGGGGGAGACTGAAACAAGAAAGGTCTCATCATTCTGCCGATCGTAGACAAAAATATCGGTCAAACCATTATCGTCTGCGGAGGCGAGATTGGTAGCATCCGATTCGAAGGCGATGAAGCGTCCGTCTGCTGAAATCGAAGGGCTGCGCGCATCGTCGTTCGCAGGGATACCTGCCGGAATCGTGGTCCCGGAGGCGAGTGAAAATGCCAGCAGAAGAAAAAGCGTTCGTAGAACCATCGTTATGCAGACCATTCTACATGATTTGTTTTGAACCTGGCGCTTCAGTCGAGAGGACTTGATTCCCACAGAATAAACAGAGATAATTAAAGTGTGCTGCTCACCTGGTGGGGCCGAGAGTGAAAAAAAATAGGGGGCCAGGAACGGCTGTGACGGCCCAGCCGCTGTTAGAAGGAAGGATAACCATGGAAAAGCTCGACCTGAAGAAAAAATACAAACATTTCTATATCCCTTCGGCGAAAGAAGTGTCGGTAGTGGATGTACCGGAATTGAAATTTATCATGCTCGACGGCGCCATCGAGCCGGGGAAATCGCCCGGAAATTCTCCGAATTTTGAATTGAGTATGAGCGCATTGTACAGCATGGCATATACGCTCAAATTTATGTCAAAAAAGCGAGAAATTGACCCGATCGATTACATCTTAATGGGCCTGGAAGGACTCTGGTGGGTGGAAGAAGGCGAATTCGACATTAACGAACCCGGAAACTGGCTCTACACGTTGATGATCTTACAGCCGGACCACATCACAGAAGAGATGTTTAGCTTGGCGCTCGAACAACTCGTAAAGAAAAAACCGAATCCTTTCAACGACCGGCTGCGTCTGGAAGCCTTTCATGAAGGTCTTTGTCTGCAGATCATGCACATCGGCCCTTATTCGGAGGAAATGCGCACGATCGCCAGGATGGATGCCTTTGCAGAAGAAAACGGGTACCGGATGCACGGCAAGCACCATGAAATCTACCTTGGCGACCCTCGCCGGACAGACCCATCAAAATTAAAAACCGTTCTGCGACATCCCGTGGAAAAGGCCAGGGACACTGCACCGGCTTAAAAACCCGGTGAGCCATCTACTGCCAAGAATCTTGGTGACATCCGACGACTAAGAGTTTCCCAGAACGGTGAGAAGTTTTTCGGCCGCTACGTCTGTCCAGACGTCGTGATCGGCGTCGACGGATTCAAGCAGCATCGCAAGTCTGCTGGGAGGCATAATCGGACCCAAGCGCCCTATCAGGTAGGCTGCGTACCAACCTGCCCACAACTCGTCGCGCACTCCTTTTAAATACACTTCCTGGAATTCGCGGTGCGATTCCCACGTCTCGGCGAGCAGAGCGCTCAATTCGCCCTGCGAAGGTAATTTCGACATTTTCGATCCTGTCTCTGATATGCTTTCGAATGGTTTTCAATCCTGAGAACAGGTTTATTTTACCTGATGGCAGGACTCGCAATCTCTTGAACCTTCATCCTTTATATCGAGACACAAAAGCAAGAAATATCTCAAACCTTGCGCTCCAAACATTGTTCCCATAAAATGGGTCCATTCGCCCCAATGAATATCCTTAACTCTTATATCCCCGTCGACCGTCAACACGCTTTAGCCAATGGTCAGCAACTCCCGCAGACCGCTGAAGGCGCCGTCCTTTTTGCCGATTTCAGGGGATTTACGCAAATTACTGATCTGCTTTACAGGGAATTCGGACCGAACCGCGGTGCGGATGTGATGGCCGTCTGGCTGGAGAAAGCCTTCGATGCGATCTTCAAACCTGTCAACGATTACATGGGCAGCGTAATCGCATTGAGCGGTGATGCGATGGTATGCTGGTTCGACAACAACCCGCCTGCCATTTCCGCCCCGGTACCTTCAGGGGCAGTGCGTGCAACGGCCTGCGCGATCGAAATTCGCAAGACTATGACGGAATATGAGACTTTCACCACGCCATCTGGGATCACCTCACAACTGGGTATCAAGGTGACGGTGACGGCAGGAGAAGTCCGGCGCTTTCTGGTCGGCGATCCGGACGTTCAGCGTTTCGAAGTGCTCACGGGCTCGGTCATCCGCAGGTCTGCAGAAGTTGACCACGCTTTGGAAGAGTCGGAAATAGCGATCGGCAGTGAAGTCATCGGCCATTTCGGTGATGAGATCCTGCTCGGCGATTGGCGTTCCGGCGGTGGTGGAGAAAAGTTTCGCATTGTCAAAGGACTCGTCAAGGACGTTCCGGCAATCCCCTGGCCGCCGCCCCCAGAAATCGACGAGCAAATCGCCCGCACCTTCCTGCCTTCTCCGGTATTCAGGCGTCTTCAAACCGGTCAAACTGAATTCCAGGCGGATTTACGTCCTGTTACACCCATGTTCATCAACTTCAAAGGCATCGATTTCGATCTCGATTATGAGGCAGGAGAAAAACTCGACAGGTTGATCCGCTGGGTTCAGTCAGTCCTACTTAAATACGAAAACTATCTGATCCAGATCACGATCGGGGACAAAGGAAGTTACCTTTATGCCAGTTTCGGCGCACCAATCGCCCACGAAGACGATACGCTGCGTGCGGCTCATGCTGCTGTCGATTTGATGAACCCTCCAGCGGATATCAACTACATGAAGGACGTGCGGATCGGGATCAGCCAGGGTCTGACGTATGCAGGTGCGTACGGCGGAACAAGCCGGCGCGTTTTCGGTGTTCTGGGAAATGAAGTCAACATCGCCGCCAGATTGATG
>JBFGQG010000525.1:0-2830 GCA_041564295.1 Anaerolineales bacterium
ACAATGACGGCCATCGCTATGGACCGGTTCCGTTTCAAATTTAAAACAGCCTTTGATGCGAACCTTTATCTACCGATCGTTATTCCTGAAATCGTCATGGGGATCAGCCTGCTACTATTTTTTAACCAGGCGCTGTTCCCATTTTTGAAGTCTGCTTTCGGATATAGAGGTTCAACCGGCCTCCACACTATCACATTCTCACATATTGCTTTCGATATCCCGTTCGTTTATGTAATCGTGCGCGCGCGCCTGGCAGATTTTGACCGCACACTTGAAGAGGCTGCGCAAGACCTCGGAGCTAATGAATGGCGAACTTTCCAGAGGGTTACGTTGCCGTTGTTGACTCCCGGGATCGTCGGCGGCGCATTAATGGCCTTCACGCTTTCCCTGGACGATTATCTCATTACCGTCTTCACCAAAGGCGTACAGGAACAGACCATGCCGCTGTATATTTACTCGCTGGTCCGCCGGGGCGTGACTCCGGAAATCAATGCCCTGTCGACAGCACTTCTGGCCGGGTCGATTGGCCTTGTTGGGCTCTCATTAACTGCACAGAGCGGCGGTGCGCTTTACACGCGAGCTATGGCACTCGGCGCGTATCTGGCAGCAGGCACATACGGGATATTCAGTCTCCTGGAGCATGCGACGGCCAGCCCGATTGAATGGACTGGCATGCTATTCAGCCTTTTCATGATCGGCCTGGCAGTAATCGGCCGGCGATCGTTTTCTAATTACTTCGAAGAGTTTTCGATTTCCAATGTTGCCGGGAGGGTTCTGTCTATTTTAGCGATATTCATCGTTGGAGCGGCTGCGTTTCTCTCCCTGGTTATTCTGATTTCTTAAGGAGGTTATATAGAGTTGATACAAACGACCCATTTAGGTGTGACGCGCGCGATGGTCCGAATCCGATAATCACCACGGCCATCAAAAACAATAAGTGAAGGAGAAAAGAAGTGAAAAGAAACCTATTCGTAATCTTGTTGATCCTAGCGATGCTGCTGGCTGCCTGCCAAAGCGCCACCGACACAGGTGATACCGGCACATCGGACACCGACACGACAGATACCAAACCGACTGAAGAAGTCGTTGAAGACCAAAAATCTGAACGGTGCGGCGATATGTCGAGACTGGCCGATGAAATCTTCATGTATAACTGGTCCGAGTACATCGATCCTGAGATCATCGCTGCGTTTGAAGAAGAATGCGGCGTTAAAGTGACCGAAACGAACTTCGACTCAAACGAAACTCTTCTTGCAACTTTGTAGGCCGGGGGCAGCGGATACGACATCATAGTTCCTTCGGACTACATGGTGCAGATCATGATCGACGAAGGAATGTTGATGGAACTCGATTTCTCGGTTATCACCAACATCGCGAATATGAACCCGATAAACGTCAACCAGTATTTTGACCCGGAACAGAAATACACAGTTCCGTATTTCTGGGGCACCTCCGGATTTGCAGTCGATACTAATGTCGTGTCGGATTACTCCGAGTCGTGGAGCCTGCTTTTCGATCCGAATTCACCCTACTGCGGACAAATCAGCATGCTCGACGACCAGCGCGAGACTCTAGGAGCGGCGTTGATGTACCTCGGCTACTCGATCAACGACGTCGATCCGGCGCACCTGGAAGAAGCAAAGAATCTGCTGATCGAACAATCTGCCTGCGTCAAGGCCTACGACAGTGAATCGAACGATGACTTGATCATCTCTGGTGAGACAGTGTTGGCACACATCTGGACGGGAGATGGAGTCCTTGCCGGCGACCCTGAATATGGCGGACGCGATGGCATCTTTTACGTCATCCCGGAAGAAGGCTGCACGATCTGGCAGGATAACATGGCCGTGCCTGTCGACGCTCAGAACGCTTATACAGCGATGATCTTCATCAACTATCTCAACTACCCCGAGATCGCTGCACAGAATGCAGAATGGGTCGGATATGGCACTCCAAATGAAGCATCCAAGGAATTCATCGATCCTGATCTGCTTTCTGACGAAGGGGTTTACCCTCCTGAAGACGTCGCAGACCGCCTGCAATGGATTGAAGATGTCGGTGATGCGCTTGAACTATACGACCGCATCTGGACAGAATTCAAAGCGGCTGTCGGCAGCGGAGGATAATCCAAAACCAGTCAAATACAGCGCCTCCTTCGGCGAGGCGCTGTATTTGTACTTAGTCTGGACTGAATTGCTTCAACAAATACTGCCTTCAATTTACACGTTTTCGAACCTGGTCATCGGCCGGGTGTATCTCGTAGTGGATGACGACGGGCTAACATTGATCGACACAGGTACGGCTTTTGCAACCAACCGGATTTTCCGAGATATTGCTAAATCGGAGTTTAAAATAGACGATCTGAAACGCATCGTCATCACACACGCACATCCAGATCATGCAAGCCAAATCCCTCGACTGAAAGCTAAATCAGGGGCATCCGTTTATGCATCAGAACTGGAAAGAATAATGATCGAAGGTAACGAACCGATGGAATCCATACGTGGAGCACCACGCTGGTGGCCGAAATTATTGCTGCCGGAAAGCAAACTCGAACACGGTTTAAGGGAAGGCGACGTTGTCCCTTTTTTCGGAGGAATGACTGCGATCGCGACACCTGGGCACACGCGCGGACATATGGCCTTCTGGCAGGAGCAGAAACGAATCCTGTTCTGCGGGGATGTCTTAATCAGGATTCCCAGAACCAGGCTTCCGTTCAGTTTGGTCACCCAGGATATCCAGGAGAATGTTCGTTCCCTTAAGAAATTGAGCCGGCTCAAACCGGCAGCAGTACTGCCTGGTCATGGACGGCCGATCCTCGATAACGCTG
>JBFGQG010000526.1:0-2830 GCA_041564295.1 Anaerolineales bacterium
ATCCACCCCCGCCGCTTCCCCAGGAATGGCAAAAACACCTCGACCCGGTAAACCCCCGTTTCACCAATGTTCACGACGACGGCTTCACGATCAGCCCAGGTCCTGTAGGGACTGCCGTTTCGGAGAATGATGCATTCGGCGCGGCGCGGCAGACGGACCTGCATGGTCACACCACTGCCGAGACGCACCTCATCGCCCATCAGAAAATCACCTTCCTCTGATTGTCCCGAAAAACGGAAGCCTTTTGTAGGGGCTGGCAGGTCATTTCCGATGAAGGCGTGCCCGGCCTTCAAAGCTGAGTAAATCGCTTCCTTACCGGCATCGATATCCCAATTCATTGGTCCTGGCAGCAAAACATGTGTATTGATGCTGCGAAAATGCGTTTCGTAAGGAAAAATCGTACGGCGGATCGGACCCATGCGTCCCGGCAGTCGGTGTGCGTCCGATCCACCGACTGCCACGACGCGCTGACCGGCATTCAACATTTCATCCCATTTTCTGAGCATTTTCGGCGGCGGCCCGTGCGGGACCAGCTTCGGCTGAAGCGCATAATAAGCGGCGTGCCAACGGCTCTTCAGCAGAGATTTAAACTCGCTGAGTCCGTTCCATAGCTCAACCCCGATAAATCCCCGTACCTGCCAGTCCACCCAGGATATTTCCGGTTCGTTGAAGATATCGTTGGCTTCATCGTAAGGATGCGCCAGGAAGGACAGCCCTCCCGCCTCACGGACACCGTTGATCAGGGTCTGCGGATCGGAGGCCAGATGAGCCAATTCTTTCTCAGCGCCGAAAACCAGCAAATGGTTCCTTTGCGGCTGCCTGCCCGCGTCGTGAATCTCTTCTCCGATCAGCAGCAAGACATTTCGAGACGTATCACGGAATACCCGCTCGGGTCCGTTGACCCAAACATTATGATCAGTGACGATGACAACGTCTATTCCGGTCTTGAGTGCTGCCTCGGCGATGTCGCGGTGCGAGCCGTGACCATCCGAGTACCGCGTGTGCATATGGAGGTTAACGATGACTTCATGCATTGTTGACGGGATCGAAGGCGGGAAGTATAATCCGCCTGCTATTCGAACTGAGTAAAACAATCCTTGGCGAGTGGTGCGGACCGCTGGCTCAAATCAGGTGTATAAATGGAAACTGTTTTAGACATTGCCTTAATTATAGTCTCGATCGCATTGATTGCCGCCGTTGTATTCCAGAGCAAGGGGGCAGGTCTTGGTGGTCTGACCGGTCAGGACTCAGGCGGCATGTTTTCTGCCCGCCGCGGCATTGAAAAGACCCTCTTTCGCGTCACCATCGCTTTCAGCGTAATTTTCTTTATCCTGACGATGATGACGGTGCTGATCCGAGGGTAACTTAATCGTCCATAGCCGCTCCCAGGCCGGATCAGATTCGCGACGTCGATTCGCAGGCGGGTTTATTTCGGTAGAGATCGGTGTATGACTGGGGCGCATGGCGTCCCTTTTTCTTTTTCATGAAACGGCTACGCTGGCAAATCATCATCGTCGTCCTCGCACTAGTTGCGATCGGCATCCTGCTGCTTACGCAACAGTCTGAGCAGCTGACGCCTGTTATTACGAATCCGGAAATATCAGGCCCCCAACCGGTGACAGGCGGTGTGTATACCGAAGCCTTGATCGGCGCTCCTGGTCGATTGAATCCGGTGCTGGATTTCTACAACGCTGTCGACCGCGACGTGAACCGCCTGCTCTACAGCAGCCTGGTCCATTTTGACGGCCGCGGTTTACCAGTCGTGGACCTGGCAGAATCCTGGGGTATTTCCCAGGACGGCACCGTCTACAATTTTTCCCTGAAACCGAACGCGGTATGGCACGACGGAGAACCAGTCACGAGTGCGGACATCGCGTTCACAATCGGTCTGCTGCGGGATGAAAACCTGCCCGTCCCGGCAGATTTGCGCGAGTTTTGGGAAAATGTAAAAGTAAACCCCCTCGATACACAACTTGTCCAGTTCGTACTGCCTGAACCGTTTGCACCTTTCCTGGACTACCTGACCTTTGGAATCCTACCTGAGCACTTGCTGGCCGATGTCGCCCCTGGTGAACTTGCAGATTCGGTGTTTAATCTTGAACCTGTGGGCAGCGGGCCTTACCGGTTCGACCAATGGCTAACGGAAGACGGTCAAATCACCGGTGTATCGCTCACTGCCTTTGATGATTTTTATAACGGGCGCGCGTTCATCGATCAGTTTGTATTTAAATATTATGAAACTGCGAGTGAAGCGCTGGCAGCATTCCGCGAGGCCGAAGTTATGGGAATCAGCCAGATCCCGCAGGAAATCCTGCAGGAAGCGCTTGCAGAATCGGGACTCAACCTGTTTACCGGACGCTTACCGCAGCTCACGATGATTCTGCTCAACCTGGACAACCCGCGCGTCCCCTTTTTCCAGGATTTAGCCGTTCGCCAGGCACTTCTGACAGGTCTAAACCGCCAGCGAATGATTGATACCCTGATGCAGGGGCAGGCCATTGTTGCGCACAATCCGATTTTCCCCGGGAGTTGGGCATATTACGACGGCGTTGACAAGATCGCTTTTGATCTCGATGCAGCCACGAATTTACTTCGGAACGCGGAGTACATCATCCCGGCAGAGGGTGGATCGATACGGGAAAAAGACGGCGTGGCCCTCTCCTTTACCCTCCTGTATCCCGATGATAATCTATCCTCGCTGGTTGCCCAGTTTATCCAGCAAAGCTGGTCTCGCATCGGGGTAGAAGTGGCAATTGAGGCTGTCGACTACGAGACTCTGGTAAACGAGCGCCTGGAAACCGGCAATTACGACGCTGCGCTGGTCGACCTG
>JBFGQG010000527.1:0-2826 GCA_041564295.1 Anaerolineales bacterium
CGAAGTTGGCCTCGAGCACCTGGATGCGGAAGCCGTCCTGGTCGTAGTCTGTCATACCGGTTTCGTCCCGGTACAGGTCGGACCATCCACTCTGGCTGGATGAAAAGTCATCCTGGAAGAGGATGCTTGTATCCTGAGACGAAGAGCCGCTGTCCGAATCTCCACCCGGGTCGTCGGGGGTCCCGGAATTAACTAACGGTGCGTTGCAGGCCAGGGCAGCGAGAAATAAGATCACTAAGAACAGCGCGATTTTACTTTTGTTAGACATGAAGTCTTCTCCTTCACTAATGAATGCCTGAATTGAGGTATTTTAGCATACCGTTATAGCAAAAGAAGCCGCCCTTTCAGGGCATTCCTGCAACTGGACGGACTGCCGAATAAGAAGCCCAGGTTTGAATCATCAGGGGAAATAGAGCTCTATTATGGACTGCGCCTGCTCTGCTGCAGGAGAACCGGGCGAAAGCCGTATTGCTGACCGGAATTGGGTCAGTGCGGTCTGTTTATCCTCCTGTGCCAATAACAACATCCCCAGGTGCAGTCGCGCCGGGGCGTAATTCGGATTTGCTGTGAGCGACCTGTGGAGAAACCGCAGCCCGCTGACCCAATCACCCTGGACGTAATATGCATACCCGATCAGGTCCAGCGCCACCGGATCGCCAGGATTTTTGAGAACAGCGGCCCGGGCAGCCGGCAGGCCGACCTGCTCGATCTGCAGTTCGTTATAAATGGAATACATCGCCAGGAGGTGCAGATAAGCTGGATCATCAGGGGCGAGTTCAACAGCGCGTGTGAATAGTTCCAATGCGGCATTGATTTGGCCCAGGGCAGCGTACGTTTGTGCAGTTTCTGCTGCGACGACGGCCGCGCCGGGTGCGAGGACTGCCGCTTTTTCGAGATATTCGAGTGCAAGCGCTGGATTTCCTTCCCTGCGCAGGTTAATTGCAAACAGAAGGTGGGCTGTGAGCGACTCAGGGTCCACCTCAATGCCTGTCTCCAACATTTCTCGCCCGTCCAGGCCAAGGTGGTACATCGATTCGCCGAGGAAAGCCCAGGCCTCGGCGTAGGCCGGGTTGGCGAGGAGCGCCTGGCGGAACGCTTCAGCGGCCAGGGTCCATTCTTCGAGACTGGCAAGTGCCCTTCCGGCGTTGAAAAAAGTGAATGCCGGGTCCTCGATCTCCGGATGCGGTTCAAGACTCTGCTCGAGCAGCCTGACGGCGTTTGTCAGGCCTGAGTCGAGGGACGAAGCGCGCAGCAGTGAAGATAACGCAATCTCCGGCTCTCGCGCTGCAAGGAGCAGGCCGAGTTGGTAGTGCGTTCCTGCATCTTCGGGATCGAGCGCTGCAAGCGCCCGGAGGTCGTCAATCGCGGCAGTGTAATCTCCCAGCCGCCTGTGCACTTCCAGCAGCCGCTGGTAGACCGGGATTTTCTCAATGCCGAGGTCTAGTGCCCGGTTCCAATTAGCGACAGCCTCAGACCATTCTTCCTGCGCCCTGTAAGCATCGCCCAGTGCCAGGTAACCTTCCGCGGTGATTTTGCCAGCGGATTCGGCCTTGAGCAGCCGTTCGATCGCCGTCCCGGAATCCCCGGCAGCGAGAGCTGTGCGCCCTGCCGTTTCCCACAACGAACTGCGCCATGGCTGACGTTCCAGTATCTTGCCGAAAAATTCGGAGGCAGCGGCAGCATTGCCGGCTTCGAGAGCATTATGAGCGCGTGAGAGGTCGCGATCCAGGTCGAGCGCACGTGGCGTGAGGCCGATGAGGGCGGCAAACAGGACCGGCAGCAACACCCAGGCTATGTGTCTAAGTCCGTTTCTTCGTTTCATTAGGTATAATTGGTGAAATTCATCACATCTTGGCTACAAGGAGATCAATTTATGGATTTCTCGCTCAGCAACGAACACCAAATGGTGCAGCAAATGGTCCGCGACTTTGTCCAGAAAGAGGTCGGTCCCCATATTAAAGAATACGACCGGAAACAAGAGATGGCTCCCTTCATCCTGCCTCGGATGGCGGAGTTGGGCATCCTGGGGATCAACATACCGGTGCGCTACGGCGGTCAGGGATTTGATTATATCGCTCTGGGGCTCGTATGTGAGGAACTCGAAGCTATGGACAGCACGCTGCGAGTGGTCATGTCAGTACATATGGGTTTGAACAGCATGGCCTTGCTGCAGTGGGGCACTGAAGAGCAAAAGCAAAAATTCCTTGTCCCGCAGGCTAAAGGTGAGCAGTATGCCGCTTTCGGGCTGACGGAGCCGGATGCCGGTTCTGACGTCGCCGGGATGAAGAGCACGGCGCGGCGAGAAGGGGATGAATACGTCCTCAATGGCGAGAAAATGTGGATCTCACTCGCCAGCAAGGCGCACAATGCGCTCATCGTCGCCCGCACGCACAAAGCGGACGACCCACACGACGAACTGACGGCCTTTATCGTCGAATTGAACCGCCCCGGGATCAAGACGGGTGATATCCACGGCAAACTTGGCGTGCGCGCCGGATCGACCGGCTGGATCTCTATGACGGATGTGCGCGTCCCGGTGGAAAACCGCCTGGGTGAAGAAGGCGAAGGTTTTAAGATCGCCATGTCCTGCCTCGATAACGGCCGCTACACTGTTGCGGCGGGTGCGACCGGCCTGATCCGCGCCAGTCTGGAAGCCAGTGTGAGGTACTGTCACGAGCGCAAAGCATTCGGCCGCGAGATCGGGAAGTTCCAGCTCGTCCAACAGAAGATTGCACACATGGTGCGCGATTATGAAATGTCTCGCCTGCTCTACCTGCGTGCAGGCTGGATGAAGAACCAGGGCCTGCGAAACACGAAAGAAACGTC
>JBFGQG010000528.1:0-2814 GCA_041564295.1 Anaerolineales bacterium
CTGTTCGTCGTCGCGGACATTGCCAACCTGCCGTTCAAGCATGATGTGTTCGACGGCGTGGTCTCAATGCACACGATCCACCACCTGCCGCTGGAAGAACATGCCCGCGCCTATTTCGGCCTGCACCGCGTGCTGGCGCCCGGCAAAACGGCCGTGGAAGTCAACGGCTGGAGCCGCTCGCGCCTGATGGACCCCTTCCGCTCGCTGTCCGAATTCCGGAAGCTGACCTGGGTATCCATCCGCAGACTGCTGGGTCGCCCCATTCCTGGAAATATCAATGTGGCAAAGACACGGCGCGGCCGCGGCGGCAGCCTGGAGAAGAATACTTTCGTCCACAAACATACGCCCCGCTGGTTCAGGCGCACGATCGCGTCCCAGCTCGATACCGAAATTTACGTCTGGCGGAGCGCCAGTGTGCATTTTTTGAAGAACTACATCTTTGACAACCGCGGCGGACGCCGCATACTGGACTGGTTGTACCGGTTGGAGGAACGCTTCCCGCGCTTTTTCGGCGAAAACGGCACATACCCATTGATCGTCATCCGGAAAAAACCAGCGAGCAAGCAAGATCCTGCGCCTGCCCTAATCGGTCAGGTCCCGGGACAGGCGAACTAAGAAATCTCGGAGAGTCCATGGACTGGAAAAATCAAGTCGTACTCGTTACCGGTGGGACCGGGTCATTCGGCAAGAAATTCATCGAAACGATGCTGAAGGATTACCAACCTGCGAAGCTCATCGTCTACAGCCGGGACGAACTCAAGCAGCATGAAATGCGCGCCGGCGGGTTCGACCATCCCAGCCTGCGCTATTTCATCGGTGATGTACGCGACCTCCCGCGCCTGCGCCGCGCCATGCACGGCGTGGATATCGTCGTGCATGCCGCTGCCCTTAAACAGGTGCCGGCCTGCGAATACAACCCGCTTGAAGCGGTCAAGACCAATATCATCGGCACCAGCAACGTCGTTGACGCGGCGATCGATGCGAAGGTCAAGAAGGTCATGGCGCTCAGCACCGACAAGGCTGTGACACCGGTCAATCTCTACGGCGCAACCAAGCTGACCGCCGAGAAACTCGTCGTCGCCAGCAACGCCTACGCCGGCGACATGCAGACGCGCATGAGCTGTGTGCGCTACGGCAACGTGGTCGGCAGCCGCGGTTCCGTGGTGCCGATCTTTATCCGCCAGCGGTCCACGGGCAAGCTTACGATCACCGATGAACGCATGACCCGTTTCTGGCTTTCGCTTGAGCAGGGCGTGCGGTTCGTGATAACGAATATCGAGCAGATGTACGGTGGAGAGGTTTTTGTACCGAAGATCCCGAGCACCAGGATCATCGACCTGGCGCGCGTCATCGCGCCGGATGCGGAAATTGAAGTGATCGGCATCCGCCCCGGCGAAAAACTGCACGAAATGATGATCAACCGGGACGAATCTCGCTCTACTATCGAACTGGAAGACCGCTTCGTCGTACAGCCCGTCGGCCACCTATGGTTCCGCCACGACTGGTCGACCGTCGGCAGCCCGGTCGAAGACGGTTTCGAATACACCAGCGACAGAAACGGGCATTGGCTGAGCGATGACGAAATCCGCGTCCTCGTAGAGCCGTTTGAGGCGGAGTATCGCGAAGGGAAGGGGTAGACGGTGCAGAGTGCAGGTTGCAGAGTCGTTTTCTACGAAGTAATGTAGAAGAGATCACAGCTCTTTGCACCCTGCCCCTTGCACCATGTCTTAACAGCAGCTCCATCGCGGAGCTTTAACAACATCGCCGGAGATTCCTATGCGAATACTGATCACCGGCGCGAGCGGGCTGCTCGGTGCGAACGTCGCACTTGAAGCAGCGAAAATGGGTCATAAGGTGTTCGGCACGGTCAACAGCCGGCCGCTGCAGACTGAAGCCTTCACCGTCCTCACCGCCGACCTGCAGTCGGAAGATGCGCTCGATGCACTATTCCGTCAGGCCCGGCCTGAATGGGTCATCCACTGTGCGGCAATCGCCAATCTCGAGGACTGCGAGAAGCAGCCCGAATTGGCCCGCCGCATCAACGGCGAAATCCCCGGGATCCTGGCAAAGCGATGTCGGGAGGGCGGAGCGCGCCTGCTGCACGTCTCTACCGACGCTGTTTTTGACGGGCAAAAGGGGAACTACGTTGAAACGGATGAGCCCAACCCTCCGAACGTCTACGCAGAGACGAAACTGGCGGGAGAACGGGCCGTCGCCGCGGCAGACCCGGAAGCCCTGATCGCTCGCGTCAATTTATTCGGATTCAGCCCGAACGGCCGCCGCAGCCTGGCTGAGTTCTTCCTCTACAACTTAATCGAAGGAAAACCGCTCAAGGGTTTCACGGACGTCTACTTCTGCCCGGTGCTCGCCAACGACATCGCGGGAATCTTCCTGCGCATGTTCGAGAATGGCCTGGGCGGGCTGTACCACGTCTTCAGCGCCGACTGCCTGAGTAAATACGATTTCGGCGTTCAGATTGCAGAAAGATTCGGACTGCAATCAGACCTGATCGCCCCGGTCTCAGTATCGGCAGGAGGCCTGGCAGCGGCGCGGTCCCCTGACCTTACGATGGATACTCACAAGTTATCCACAGATTTAGGCGAACGACTCCCCACGTTTTCCCTGATGCTTGACCGGTTTTGGACACTTTATCAACAGGATTATCCACAGGTCTTGCGCCGGATGTTGGCATAACACGGCCGGCCTGACGAATTGCCATTTCCTTCAGGAGGATATTCGATGCACGCCCCTGCCCCAGAGATTACCATCGCCGGTCGGAAGATCGGCCTGAACCACCCGACTTATTTCATCGCC
>JBFGQG010000529.1:0-2812 GCA_041564295.1 Anaerolineales bacterium
ACATGCTCATCTTCCACGAACGGCAGCTTCGGCGCGTGATGAAACAGTACGCGGCATATCACAAGGCCCACCGCCCTCATCAGGGGATCGATCAGCGGGGTCCGATACACTTTGATGATGGGGCAACTGTCGCTGCAAGGAATGAAGCGGAAACCCTGCTGGTCATACCTTTTCTGAACGGCCTGCACCACAGCTATGGCTGGACATGTCCACCAGGCTGAAAGCGATGCCAATTGGGAAACTTCCAAAAATGGGCCTGGTCATCACGATCAGATTGGTTTAGGTATCCTGAACGCTTGAAAATCGACGCGAATTGGGGTGGATTCGGTATATCCGACAGGCAAACAGAAAGATAAATCAGAAGCGGCTGTTTTCATTATATGAATGAAGCAGCCGCTTATTGCTGATTTTAGGTGTGGATAGCACAAGTAGCCAGCACAGGACATTGGCCGCAACGCGGACAGCATAGAGTGCTGTCAGTCTCATCAATCATATGAAAAAGCCATTTGTATCGAAATCTGAAATGGATGGCGATAATAGCTAGTACAGGCAGGTTTTCCCAAGGAGGCAGTTCCCCACTATTTGGTGCGTTACAATAAAAAAGGGTAGAGCGATCCGAAAACTCCATTATATCTCAATCCATGTTAAGCGATTTCCATTCGAGTTCATAAGATTATGTTCAACTGGAGTATCTCATTTTGAAGAATTGATAAGACCAGCGAGGGAGCATCATGGAAGGAAAGACGCTCAACGATAGGTATCGGTTGGATGAAGTCTTAGGTGAAGGCGGCATGGGTGTGGTCTACCGCGCTCAAGATATCTTGCTCGGAAGGGATGTTGCCGTTAAGCTGCTTTCCAAACAGCGTTTAGGTACTTCGGGGTCGGTTCGCCTGCTCAATGAAGCGCGCAATGTTGCTCAACTTGACCATCCGAACATCGTCTCGGTATTCGATGCAGGTGAAATCGAGGGCTCGCCCTATGTGGTGATGCAGCTCATTCGGGGAAAGATTTTGAGGGAACATTTCCCTCTAGGTCTGGATGAGATCTTGCATGTCACACGACAGATCTGTGAAGCTCTGGATCATGCGCACGAACATGACCTGATCCACCGTGACATCAAACCTGAAAATGTGATGCTCACGGAAGATGGAACGGTCAAGTTGATGGATTTCGGGATCGCCCACAACGATGTTGCCCGCCTGACCATCGAAGGTGAGATACTGGGGACTATCGCTTATATGGCGCCAGAGCAGGTGACGGGAGAAAAAGTATCCCACCAGACTGACCTTTACGCGTTGGGTGTAATGATCTACGAAATGGTCACCGGTGAGCTGCCCTTCACCGCTGAAAATCCTTATGAGATCATCACCCAGCATTTACACAATACCCCTGTCCCGCCCACGGAACTCAACCCAAATATTCCAGCTGAACTGGAAGCTCTAATTCTCAGAATGCTCAGCAAAGATCCTGCAAACCGCTCCACCTCAGCTCGTGAAGTGGGGGAGGTTATTTTAAAGCTGGCCTCCCGAGATCAGGTCGCAGTTGACGAGACGAGTCGTGATCCTGGTCGAGTAGTCAATGGTCTGGCTGTACGTAAGCCTCGCCTGCCTCAGGAAAAGGAGGTGGAGAAACTTGTTCCGACCAATCTCCCGGCCCAGGTTACTCCGATTATTGGGCGTGAAAAAGAACTGGCCACCGTGGATGACCTGCTGGAGAACCCTGATGTCCGGCTTGTGACCATCGTCGGGCCTGGGGGCATGGGGAAGTCACGGCTTGGATTAGCCGCAGCAGACCGGCAGTTGAAACGTAAATCCAAATTATCGGAACATCCTTTTAACGATGGGGTTTATTTTATCCAACTGGCCCCTGTAACCTCTCCGGATAGGATTGCTCTGGCGGTGGCTGCAGAGCTGGGGTTATTATTTAAGGGGGATTCCGATCCGGTCGAACAAATCCTGAAATTCCTTGAGAACCAGCGCAACCTTCTTGTGTTAGATAATTTTGAACATTTAATCAGGGGTGCAGAGTTAATCGCCGCGATTCTTGAAAGGGCTCCAGGCGTTTCCATGCTCGTGACCTCCCGTGAGCGATTGCTGATCTCAGGAGAAGCAGTCCTATGGCTAGGAGGACTTTCATTTCCAGATGACTCAGAAGTAGACCTTGTGGATGTCAATCTGGAAGGAGATGCTGGCGCCGTCGCCTTATTTTTGTATCATACACGGCTGGTCCGCCCTTATATTTCCTTTACCCTGGACGATCTTGCTGAAATTGCTCGCATCTGCAAACTGGTCCAGGGGATGCCTCTGGCGATCATACTTGCCACCAGTTGGATCGAAGCACTTTCCCTTGTTGATTTAAAAGACGCCATTGCAAACAGCATGGATATGCTTGCCAGCGAGCAGCGCGATCTTCTACCACGCCAACGCAGTATCCGAGCCATTTTCGAGGCTTCCTGGGCGCGCCTGCATCCTGAAGACCGGGAAGTGTTTCCAAAACTGTCCGTCTTCCGGGGTGGTTTTACCTTAAAAGCAGCAGCGGACATCGCCGGAGCTAACATCTTCGTCCTTCGTACACTGATTGCGAAATCGTTGATCGGACCTCTCAGTCAAAATCGATACGAGTTACATGAGTTGCTCCGCCAATTCGCTGCTGATAAGCTGGGGGAGAGCAAAGAGCTGGATACGGTGCAAAATGCTCATGGCCAATATTATCTTGAAACATTAAAGAACCTGGAAGCTGATTTAAAGGGTCGACGCCAGACAGGGGCTCTTGCGGAGATCGATGCTGATTTAAACAATTTCCAGCAGGCCTG
>JBFGQG010000530.1:0-2812 GCA_041564295.1 Anaerolineales bacterium
AGTCCGGGTTGGAATCGGTTGGGGAGTGAATGTCGGCGGCAGTGCGAAGGTTGATATCTGCGTTGGGGCAGGATCTGCCGCAGGTGTCGGACTGCCGGCGGTGATGCAGCCCGAGAGTCCGAGCGAAATCAGGACTATGATGATGAAGAAGGTTCGGTTCAACGCTGTCTCCAATAACGCAGGAGTGTGCTCCCATCGGTAAAACCCAGGGGCAGCAGCGACCCGAAGCCGAATACCAGCAGGTTTTCAAGAAAGACGAACCAGCTCAGATAGACCGCGAGCGGGTTAGCAGGGCGTACCAGGAAAACAAAAACAGCGCCAAGTGCAGAAAGAAGCAGGCTGGCCGGTATTCCACCCATCGCCCGCCGAATATGGATCGCTGCAGGCAGTTCAGGTTCGCCCGCAGGGTAGATTGAAGAAGACAACATTCCCCACAACAGGATGCCCTTCATCGGATAGCCCGTCCGGCGGGCGGCGATCGCGTGCCCGAATTGATGCCAGAGTTCTCCAACCCAATGTAAAAGCAGGGCGGCGAACCCGCCGGCAACTGACCGCGCAAAGTCTAGGTGGAGGAAATAGTAAGTGAAGACCCCAAAACCGACCCAAATCATACTGCTTGACGGAAAAACGGAGCGGTTTACCATGATTTTCAAACCAGCCAGAGTTCCGATCGAATAGCGTCTTTTCATCCTCATTTATTATCCACCAGGGGTGAATCAGAACGAATCGGGGCAAAAGAGCGGCGGTGCTCCGTGCATGGTCCGATTTGACGGATTGCTTGTAGATGTTCGGGTGTGCCGTACCCCTTGTTATTACTGAACCAGTATCCAGGATATTGAAGGTCGAGCTGCTGCATCCGGTCATCACGCGCCGTTTTCGCCAGGATCGATGCTGCTGCGATACTCAGGCTGCGTGCGTCTCCTTTAACCAGGCTGGTCTGTGGAATGGGAACCTGCGGCAGGTCCAGGTGATCGACAAGGAGATGGTCCGGCAGCGGATCCAGTTCCAACAGCGCACGCCGGACGGCCAGGCGTGTGGCTGGAACAATTCCGATTGTATCGATCTCTTGTGAGTCTGCGAAACCGATGCCGTACGAGACGGCGCAGGACATGATGATATTTCGGAGGCGGTCTCGTTCTGGATGTGTGAGCTGCTTCGAGTCATTAACACCGTCAAGCTGCTTCAATATGGATCTGCTGTCTGGGAGGATGACCGCAGCGGCAAAAACGGGGCCTGCCAGCGCGCCGCGGCCGGCTTCGTCAACGCCGGCGGCATGCCGGATGCCGCGCGCCCATAGATTTCGCTCGAAGGCGAGATCAGGCAAAGGTGGCAGTTGTGAGAGGTCGAATTTATTGCGGGGCACGGTTCAATGGCTGCCTGTATCCTTGCGGTTGTACTGGCCGGACCTGGCATTGCTGCGGATTCGCACGATATCGGCCATCATAGTCATCGCATCCTTCACCGGTCGGAGTTTGGTATCCGGATCGTAATACCATTGGATGGGCAGTTCATAGATGCGGTATTCGTGCATGCGGGCGATGTAGAGGACTTCGATATCGAATGACCAGCCCTTGATGGTTTGCAAGCGGAAGAGGTGGTCGGCAGCCCTGGCATTGAAAAGTTTGAATCCGCACTGGGTGTCATGCAGGCCCGGAAGCGCGAAAAGACGGATCATCAGGTTGACGGCTCGGCCTCCCAGGTGGCGGTATTCCGGCTCATCGTAGCGGATGGCTCCGGGGGCTTCCCGTGAACCGATGACGATGTCAAACGAGTCCAGTTCGACCGATAAAAACCGGGGGATCTCTGTGATCGGCATCGAAAGGTCTGCGTCGGCCATCAATCGGTAAGCGCCGCAGGCAGCGAGCATCCCGGTCCGGACGGCATGACCCTTCCCTGGTAGTTTTTCCTCAAGGACGCTGACTCGTTTCGAGGATGCTGCAAAATCTTTGGCGATCTCAGCAGTCCGGTCGGTGCTGCCGTTCTCAACGACGATGATTTCGCTCGTATAAGGCTGTGCTGACAGAAAGGCTTCCGCTTGCTCGAGCGTTTTGGCCAGGCGCTTTTCTTCGTTGTGCGCGGGGATGATGAGGGAGAAGTATGGCATATTCAAGGCGCTGAAATTATATCCTCGATTTGCTATAATCGAGAAAAGCGGGTTTTTCCACGGTTTTTAAATAAGAACAGGACTCGGTGCAGCGTTCCTGGTCCGGGACCGGCGAAAAAGACATGATAACCGGATGCATAATTTTTAGAGAAAAGATTATCCTATGAACATGCAATCTTTGAGCAAGTTTACACGTCCGGTTGTAGCCTGGGGGATGATTGCTGTTATCCTGCTGGGTGGAATAATACTGGCATCCAGCGCCTCTGCAGATACTGGCGACGGCATCGCGCTCGATCGGAACGATATGGTCTTAATCATTGCAGGAGACGCTATCAGTGATGTGCGGAACCTGCCGCCGGAAGGCAAAGGCGTGGAAGCGCCTGCCCTCGCCACCATCCAGGTTACCTTCACCGGTCCCTGGCCGGCGAGTGCGAAGACTGCGTTCAATTATGCAGCGGACCTCTGGGAGACGAGAATTTCATCCGATGTCGTCATCCAGGTGACTGCTGACTGGTCCAGCACGCTACCGAGCGGCGCACTCGGTGGGGCCGGCCCTGCACAGTTTATACGTGATTTTTCAGGTGCGCTGACCCCGAATACCTGGTACCCGATCGCGCTTGCGAACAAGCTGGCGGGAAAAGACCTCAGGACGAATGAGCCCGACATAAATGCCTCTTTCTCCAGCACCGTTTCGAACTGGTATTTCGG
>JBFGQG010000531.1:0-2810 GCA_041564295.1 Anaerolineales bacterium
AAGTACCGCTTTCATGCGGGCACCCACGGGGCAAGGACGGTTTAACCGTACCGAATCTCTCAGGTCTTAGACAGAGGACGCGCGCCTTCCTTGGCATGCGTCCTTTTTTTATCCAAGTTAATCGGGCAAGGGCTAAGTGCCCACATCATGGAGGTAACTATGAACATCCCGGCAGATTTGAAATACACCAAAAACGACGAATGGGTCCGTGTGGTTGGTGAAGTTGCTACAGTCGGCATTACAGATTACGCTCAGGACCAGCTTTCTGATGTCGTTTATGCAGAAGTTTCTCTTTCCGTCGGCGACACGGTTGAAAAAGGCAGTGCTTTCGGAGCGATCGAATCTGTAAAAGCTGCCTCTGATGTATACGCGCCGGTGAGCGGCGAAATCGTTGAGATCAACGATCTGATTGAAGAGACCCCAGAAGTGATCAACAGCGACCCTTATGGGGATGCATGGATGATCCGCATCCAGATAAGCGACGTCTCCCAGCTGGAAGCCTTGATGGACGCTGGTGCCTACGAGGCGTATCTTGAGGACCGCGACCATTAGCGCGGCGAATTTTCGAGACTCACGCGGATGTCACGACCCTGATGCATTCCGCACCATCAACCTTCATGACTGAGCTCCACCCGCCAATCGCAAATGGAGAATTCTATGGCTGCCCTTTCTAATATCGCAATCCTCGCCCCTACTGACCAGTTCGTTCATCGCCATCTTGGTCCAAGACCAGATGACGTGCTTAAAATGCTGGAAGTGATAGGCGCTGGCTCCCTCGACGAATTGGTCGACCAGGCCATTCCTGAAGTCATACGCATGGACGGTGATTTGAGTCTTCCGTCGCCTCGAGGAGAGACAGAAACCCTCGAGGAACTCCGAATGTTGGCTATGCGAAACAAAACGTATCGTTCCCACATCGGTATGGGCTATTACGACACGATAACGCCCGGCGTTATCCAGCGCAATATCCTCGAAAACCCGGGCTGGTACACCCAGTACACGCCTTACCAGGCCGAAATCGCCCAGGGACGCCTTGAAGCGCTGCTCAATTTCCAGACAATGATCACAGAACTGACCGGGATGGACATCGCGAACGCATCCATGCTCGATGAATCAACTGCAGCAGCCGAAGCCATGACGATGGCCCAACGCCTGCTCCCGCGCAGTTCCAATGCCAATGTGTTTTTCGTCTCTGAAAAATGCTTCCCGCAAACGATCGCCGTCGTCCGGACACGGGCCGAACCGCTCGGAATCAAAGTCATTATCGGCGACCATGCCGCTTATGGTTTCAGCGAAGAGACTTTCGGCGTTCTCGTCCAATATCCAACCGCCGAAGGCGACGTGCTGGCGTACGATGCCTTCTTTGAAAAAGCGCATGACCACGGGGCGTTTTGTATCGCAGCAGCCGACCTCCTCGGTCTGGCGCTGCTGCGTCCGCCAGGCGAATTCGGCGCGGATATCGTTGTCGGAAACACACAACGGTTTGGGGTCCCAATGGGATTCGGGGGACCTCATGCTGCCTACATGGCCTGCAAAGAAGATGGAAAACGCCAACTGCCCGGCAGGCTCGTCGGTGTTTCTGTGGACCAGGCCGGGAAACCCGCGCTCCGTCTCGCCCTTCAAACGCGCGAACAACATATCCGGCGCGAACGCGCTACCAGCAATATCTGCACTGCCCAGGTGCTGCTGGCTGTTATGGCTTCGATGTACGCCGTGTATCATGGACCTGAAGGTCTCACCCGCATCGCGCAGCGCGTTCACCTGTTAACCGAGATTCTCAAAAACGGATTGATGAGAGAGGGATACGAAGTCAACAAAGCACCGGTGTTCGACACGCTAAAAGTCTCGAACGGCCCGAAATCTGCAAGCGCGGTGCGCAGTGCGGCGGAAAATGCTGGAGTAAATTTTTTCTATTACCCAGACGGCGGAATCGGCATTTCCCTGGACGAGACAAGCAGCCTCACAACCGTCTCACAAATACTCAGCATTTTCGGCAGCGAAGAAGCCACGTCTGATTTGATCGAGAGCAGCACTCCAGGATACGACAGCAAGCATTCACGCAAGACTCCGTTTCTGACCCACCCCGTTTTCAATTCCTACCGGTCGGAAACAGAAATGCTGCGCTACATCACAAAATTACAGCGCCGCGATCTCTCGCTGACCCACTCGATGATCCCGCTCGGATCCTGCACAATGAAACTCAACGCCACAACAGAAATGTATCCGGTGACATGGAAGGAATTTGGTCACCTGCATCCTTTCGCGCCTTCCGATCAGACGGAGGGCTACCAGGCAATGTTCCGCAGCCTTGAGTCTCAGCTGTCAGAAATCACCGGTTTCGCAGCCACCTCCCTGCAGCCGAATGCCGGTTCACAGGGTGAATATACTGGCCTGCTCGTGATCCGGGCTTATCACATCGCTAATGGAAATGGGCACAGGAATGTGTGCCTTATTCCGGCCAGCGCTCACGGTACGAACCCGGCCAGCGCGGTTATGGCCGGTATGAAAGTCGTCGTCGTGAACACGGATGATCAAGGCAATATCATGGTCGACGATTTGAAAGCGAAAGCAGAGCTACACGACGAAAATCTAGCAGCATTGATGGTGACCTACCCGTCTACGCACGGCGTTTACGAATCAGCGATCAAGGAAATCTGCGAGATTGTCCATTCTCACGGAGGCCAGGTCTATCTCGACGGTGCGAACATGAACGCACTTGTTGGATACTCCCGCCCTGGAGACTTCGGCGCAGATGTTTGCCACCTCAACCTCCACAAAACTTTCTGCATCCCACACGGCGGCGGAGGGCC
>JBFGQG010000532.1:0-2793 GCA_041564295.1 Anaerolineales bacterium
GCCGGAAGTGTTCCGTAAGGTTGTCCTGGCAGGTATCATCGTATCCGGAATTGGATTGGTTTTTTGATGGACGCAATTCGTATTCACCGGCATGCTCCGGCGGAGGAACGGACCCTTCGCATTGAAGGGGCTCCCCGGCCTGAACCCGGAGCGGGAGAAGTGCTGCTTTCCGTTTCCGTCTGCGGCGTGTGCCATACGGACCTGCACACGCTGGAAGGCGATATCCATCCGCCGCGCCTGCCTGTAATTCCGGGTCATCAGATCGTAGGGCGGGTCGTTGGTGCAGGTGAAGGGGTAGACCTTCCGGTCGGGGCGCGTGTTGGCGTGCCGTGGCTGGCTGCGGCATGCGGCGACTGCTCTGCCTGTCTGCGCGGAGAGGAGAATCTGTGTGAAGCTGCGCAGTTCACGGGCTTTCACCGGGACGGGGGATATGCGGAGTACACGCTCGCAGATGCACGTTATGTGCTGCCCCTGCCTGAGTCCATCCCCGATGATCAGGCTGCGCCGCTGCTCTGTGCGGGAATCGTGGGCTACAGGTCACTGGTCAAAGCGGATATTGCACCGGGCGAGTCTGTCGGGCTGGTGGGGTTTGGGGCTAGCGCGCACCTGTCCATCCAGGTGCTCACGTATTGGGGTTGCGAGGTGTTTGTATTTACCCGTTCGCAGGCGCATCGCGCCCACGCAATGGAACTCGGTGCTGTTTGGGCAGGGGGTGCGGAAGAGGAGTCTCCGCGACTGCTCGACCGGGCGGTGATTTATGCGCCTGCCGGGTGGTTGGTGCCCTTGATGCTTGAGAAAATCCGCCCTGGAGGGACGCTGGCGGTCAACGCGATTCATACGACGCCGATTCCGGAGATGCCGTACAGGTTGATTTACGGCGAGCGAACGCTGCGCAGCGTTGCGAATGCGACGAATGCGGATGGGGTAGCCTTTTTACGCCTTGCGGCGGAGATCCCGGTGCGGTCCGATGTGAGCGAGTATTCTCTTTCAGATGTAAACAACGCCCTTCTGGATATGAAGCACAGCCGCATCAACGGAGAAGCAATTCTGCGTATAGCCGGGTGAATCTCAGCTGGTCGTTGGTACAGGGAAGGTCTGGACGAATACACGGTGTCGGCCAGGACAAAACCTGGGATAATCAGGTTGGTATGCTGGCCCATTTAATGGTTCATTTCAGAAAAGCGATTGAAATTTCCTGGCGAGCACAGCGATGGTGCCACAGATGCTGCTTCAGCACCGGAGCCTGCTCTGAAGATGGCTGCGCTCGCAATATCTATGTATACCATCAAGGTTCGAAGCAGCTTATCTGGGGCAGTTTACTGCGATGTCGGTAAAGCATTCCGTCTACGAGCAATCAAATAGACGTTGAGAAACAACGAATGGTAACCACAAACGGGAGGTTGCTGTGAAAAGAAAACGCTCTATTCACCTTCAACGGAATCTATTCGTCCTTGTGGTGGTGGCGCTGATCAGCCTGCTGCCGTCCCCGGCGTTCGCGCACAGCGGGGGCACAATGTCCTCCATCGCGCCTGCGCTTGCCTGGAGTTTCCTGGGTTTTGGTCTTGTCGTCATAGCCGTGGTCTCGATCGTTTTATTCGGCAAAAACGACCAGGCTGCGAACCCATCTGCTGAGTCCTTCGCAGACCTGACAGGAATACATGGCTATATCGCCAAAATGCGCCTTTTCAGCCGCAATGCGCGCCTTTTCGTCGTTCATGTGGTCGGTATGGACGTGATCTACGGTACCTGGTCTGTGCTGTTCAATCTCTACCTGCTCGCCATCGGTTTCGACATTGCTTTCATCGGTCTGCGCATCCTGATCGGCTCTGTCTCAAGTGCGCTCGCCTCCATCCCGGCTGGTCTCATCTCAGACCGGATCGGCAGGAAACTGTCATTCGTCCTTGGGGACGGCATGGGTGCATTGATGTCGTTGATCGCCATATCGTCTGCAAACGAGGCCGTCCTCCTCATAACCGCTGCGATCGGCGGTTTGTTTGGAGCGCTCCACGGCGTTGCCGAGCCTGCCTTCATGGCGGAAAACTCGAAGGACTATGAACGCGTGCACCTGTTCAGTGTCTCCGGTGGGACGCGCACCGCCGCGATGATCATCGGTTCGGCGCTGGCCGGGTTAGTCCCGCTTCTCGTGGCTGCTGCCGATAACGCCGCGAAGGTCGCCGTATACCGGAACGTAGCCTATTTGGGGATTGCGGGCTGGTTCCTATCGTTAGTCCCTGCGATCATGCTTCGTCAGATTGCTTCGCCAACATTGGAAATGAGTCCTGCCGGCCAGGGGATCTTTGCTAATGTAAAGAATCCACAGCTAATCTTCCGGCTCACTCTGCCTGAAGTATTGATTGCTTTGGGAGCCGGTTTTGCATTGCCGCTGATGAACGTGTTCTTTCAAAATGGCGTTGGGAGTGAAGAAATCGAAATCAGCGCGGTATTTTCGACAGGGATGGCCTTCCTCGTCGTCGCTTCTTTCCTTGCGCCAGTCGTCGCAGGCCGGATGGGAAAAATCCCGGCGATCGTGTCGACGCGGGCGCTCTCGATTCCTTTCATCCTCCTGCTCGCGTTCGCACCGGGCCTCGGGAACGAGTCGATCTCCGTCCTTTCGCTTGCCGGGCTCGCCTATATCGGCCGGATCACCCTTTTCAACATGGCCTCGCCTGTTCGATCTGCGTTTGCAATGGAGATTCTGGATGAAAAGGAACGCGGCACCCAGGTCGGCATCGAACAGGCTGCCGGCGCTGCGCTGTCCGGAGCGGCGGCCTATTTCGGTGCGCAGCTGATGAA
>JBFGQG010000533.1:0-2774 GCA_041564295.1 Anaerolineales bacterium
ATGCGAGGTTAACCCCACAGGCTTGTCGACGACCAGCACACCGGAAACGACATTTTCGATAACTTTCTTATCCATAATTTACCTTTCCCTTCTCGGCATATTCAAATATCGCGGTGATGATTGCAATGTGTTGCATGAAGCTGAAAGCCTTATCCGGATGAAATGACCGAATACGGCTGAAAAACATAAGCTATTTTGAGTGTGCGGCGTTAATCATCCCTCGTAGGTTTATGCCGCTAGATGCTCCCGCAGATATCCTAACCGATTTTCCCGGAAATAATTTAAGTAGGACGGTTTTCTTAGAATATTATTAACTTTATTTGTTATTTTTGCAACCCCTGGCCGGTCACAAATTCCTCATGTACGATTTATTAACACGCGAGTCGCCCCAAGGACGCGCGCCTGGACTTCCTCCATGGTCCCGGAAATCGTCGCACCGGCGGCAGTTCGGTGACCTCCGCCGCCAAAACTGGCGGCAACTCCTGAAACGTCAAAGCCGGGTTGGGATCGCCAACTCACTTTGACCTCCTCTTCCGATTGCTGGATGAAGATCACGCGGACATTCGCACCCCGGATGCTGGACAACTGGTTGACAAGGTCTGCGTCATCACGGCCAGGATAACCCGCAGCTTTCCGCGCCTCCAGGTCCATCGACACCCAGACCAGTCCGTTCTCCCTCTGCAGCGTTTGAAGACCCTGCCCCCAGTATTTCAAAGCCTCAAACGATTTTTCGACCAGCGCTTTTCGATAGAGCTCCGAAATGTTGAGCCCATATTCTACGAGGTCTGCAGCCGTTCGCAGTGCGTGGCCGGTGACATTTGGGGTCTGGAATCCCAGGGTGTCTGTAATCAGCCCGGTCAGCAATGCTTCCGCAGCCGTCGCCGGTATCTCCCATCCATGATCTTTCAACATCCTGAAAAGGATTTCTGTCGTTGAGCAGGCCGACTCGATCACCAGGTTGACCACCGCAAAATTTTCGTTGGTCGGGTGATGATCGATATTTATATCGGGCGTGCCCATGCTCTTAAGACTCGTCCCTGTTCGGATCAAGTCAGAGCAGTCCACGGCGACAACGCAATCCGGCGGTTCTTCCGGAGCTCGCTGGATCTGGTCGGCTCCCGGGAGATGGTTGAGACTTAAGGGCACCCCGTCTTCAAGCACCATCTGGACTTCTTTTCCGGATTCTTGCAGGGTCAGGCCCAGGCCGAGGAGCGAGCCGACGGCGTCACCGTCCGGACGTACATGCGAAACGATCAACGGCCGGCGGCATTGACGTAGCATGCGGTCGATCTCCTGCAGTAGGTTGTCATTCATCCTGTTCCTGGTCTTCCTTTTCCTTTTTCTCCTCTGCCAGTGATGCCAGTAGCTGCTCAATTCTTTCGGCCCGTTCTGCAGTTGAGTCCCAATTGAAACGCAGCTGCGGAAACGAGCGCAGTTCAATCCGCTGGCTCAATTTGAAGCGTAGGAAACCGGAAGCATGTTCCAGGCCTTCAAGCACTTCAGCCTTGCGGACCTCACCTTCAACTGTTGATACATAAACCTTAGCGAATGCAAGTTCACGGTCCACAGTGACATCCGTTACAGAAACGCCTGCCAGCCTTGGATCCGTGATCTCAAAAACGAGCATTTCAGAAAGTTCTTCCCGAATGCGCTCGGCGATCCGCTGGACACGAATGGGTTTTGCCATGGTGCAACCTGTTAATTTACGCTACCGCGACCATCTCACGGATGTAGCATTCAATGATATCGCCGACTTTGAACTTATCGTAATCGCGCAATCCTATGCCGCACTCGAAGCCCTGGCGCATCTCTCTCACGTCTTCTTCGTGGTGCTTCAGCGAACTGATCGGCCCTTCATAGACCGTTTCACCACCGCGCAGCACGCGGGCTTCGGCGTTCCGGCGGACTTCTCCATCCAGCACATAACAACCCGCGATCATTCCCAGGCGCGGGATTCTGAAGGTCGCACGAACCTCGGCATGACCGATAACAGTCAACCGCTCTTCAGGTTCGAGCATACCTTTGAGTGCTTTTTCGATGTCTTCGAGCAATCGATAGATAATGTTGTAGCTGCGGATCGAAATACCTTCCACTTCCGATAGCCTGTGCGCGGCCGAGTCCGCTTCGACATTGAATCCGATCACGATAGCCCGGGAGGCGGCAGCCAGCATTACGTCGTTTTCACCGATATTACCCGTTCCGGAATGGAGGATCTGGACCTGGATATCGCCCACCTGCAGGTTTTCAAGGGATGAAATGATCGGCTCCAGCGAACCCTGCACATCGGCCTTGACGACCAGGCGCAGTTCGGGAACTTCGCCGGCATTGAACTGCTCGAACAGCTTTTCCAAAGTGATCGAGGATTTTTTCGCTTCCTGGGCCTGCTTTTCCTTTTCTTCGCGGTCGGCTGCGATCACGCGCGCATCCCGCTCGGATTCGACCAACTGGAAAAGTTCTCCGGCTTCAGGTACATCATTCAGACCCATAACAGAAGCCGGTGTTGACGGCCCGGCCGACTTGATGTCCTTACCGTTGTAATCAAACATGGCTTTGATTCGGCCATGGGCCGTGCCTGCGAGGACCACGTCGCCGACGTTGAGTGTCCCGTTCTGAACGAGGAGCGTGGTCAATACGCCGCGGTAGCGGTCGCGTTTCGCTTCGATCACCGAACCGATCACGCGGCCTTTCGGGTTTGCGTGAATTTCTAGTTCGTTTGAAACGAGCAAAATGGCTTCAAGCAAGTCATCAATACCGGTCCTCATCTTCGCAGACAC
>JBFGQG010000534.1:0-2772 GCA_041564295.1 Anaerolineales bacterium
ACACCAAGACCCATACCCGGATTGCGTACAATGATCGGCTGCGGCGTCCCCCATTTGCGCTCAGGGAATTCACGCATAGACACGAAATAGACCTCGGCCGGGAATGGCGTCTTGTCGCTGAACAATTTTTCGCCGATCTTGTCTATCAGCAGGGGGACGTTTGCGGTGGCAATCGTATGTCTGCCAGCGCCGAATACGTCCAGAGCAACGCCGTCGCGGAAGAAAACGGCGGACTGCGACTCGCGGACGATCACCTGTGAGCCAATCCGAAAATCACCAGGACCGCTTTCAGGGAAGCGGTGCACGATTTCTTCACGCATTTCATTGGGGTATTCAACAATATCGAAAATTCTAGCCATCTTTGCTCTCCTCATCTATCGAGATTCATGACTTTTCAAATGATTTCAGGGCTGCAGGCCCTGTGCTATTTGCAAGTTAAGGTGTCAGAACGATTTCGTCCCGCTTGTTGTACGCATCGATGCAGTCCTGCGAAACAGTCTGCAGGTTGCGAATTGAACTCTTCAACCCGTCGGTACCGATTGAGGCCTGGACGTGGTCGACGGCATTGGAAAGACCGTCCGTCATCTCGAGAAGTGCGTTGTCGTATTGGAGGACCTTTGTGAGCGCTTCCTCGTCGATTTTGATGGCTTCAAATACGCTTGAGTAACCGCGCGTGGCGGTGCGGATGCGGTCTGCGAAAGTTTGCATACGCAGCGCGGCCTTTTCCAAATCGTCCACATAGGAGATCTCACCCTCACTGATCAGGTCCGTCTGTAATTCGGAAACACGCTTATGTTGGGCCATGACTGCTTTTGCGATCGTATCACGGAGCAGCTTGTCCGAATTGCGCCGTTCCTGCCGGTCGATATAACCGCTGAAACCGGGTATTTTACTGCCGATTCTGGTCAGTAAGTCTTTACTGTCCGTAATTTTTGAGAGAATGCGATCTCCAAGGTCACTCATCATTTCCTCCAGGGACTTAATGGTTCTATAAAAAGATTGGTTTGATTATAGCATGTTCCAAAAGGGTATAATCCGCTAACACTGCCCGCAACTCCCATCCTGGATATGCTCTTGATATTGTTTACGTATTACTCGACACCTGGTTGTATGAAACCTCAAGCCGCCTCAGTCTGCTTTTTGCTCTTCATGATGATCAGTGCCTGTCAACAGGATACTGCCGGCATTCAGCCTGCCGCAAAAGCCAGTCCAGTCCAGAAGGCGACGGCAACAGAGGAGGTTATTCTGGAAAAACGATTTCTTGCTCTCGGCGATTCGTACACGATCGGCGAATCCGTACCACCCGCAGAACGATGGCCCGTTATTCTTGTACGGATGCTGAATGAACAGGACCTGATGTTTTTAGAACCCCAAATCATCGCCAGGACGGGCTGGACAACAGGCGAACTCGCAACTGCAATGACGGAAAGCTCGCTCTCTCCCCCTTACGATCTCGTCAGTCTTCTCATCGGGGTGAACGACCAGTATCGCGGTTATTCGCCGGAGACCTACAGGCTTGAATTCTCCAGAATGCTGGAGGCCGCACAAGGATTGGCTGGCGACCGGCCGGGGCACGTCATTGTCCTAAGTATCCCTGATTGGGGCGCCACGCCTTTCGCCGCGCGTGACAATAGAGGACCGCAAATGATCACAAACGAAATCGCTGCCTTCAATCGGATCAACCTGGAATTGACTGAACAAATCGGTGCCATTTATATCGATATTTTCCCTCTATCTCAGCTCGCCGGAGACGATGTGACTCTTCTCGCGCACGATCTCCTGCACCCCTCCGGAAAACAATACCTGGCATGGGCACAAGCCGTACTTCCCGCTGTATTGGAAATTTTTCGCTGACGATAAGAAAAACTCAAAGAACCTGCGTCCCTGACAAATCTGGTTCGCCTACCCATCCCCAGGTCGATATAGCGAGCTCTGCAAACACCGCTTTCATCCTGCCAACCGCCTCCGAAACACAATCAAGGTCCAGGCCGAAAACTACAATCCCCGGACCTGCGCCGGAAAGTGCTGCAGGCAACTCGAGAGACCGGGCAGCCGCAATGGCGCGCGCAGCCCCGCTGATTAACGGAAGCCGGTACGGCTGGTGAATCCGGTCTTCCATTACCTGTTTGAGCAGCTCTAAATCGCCGCGCTCAAATGCGTTGACGACCAGTGCTGTCCTGGAGATATTGAACACTGCGTCCGACATCGTGACCCGCCTTTTTAATGCCGACCTCATCGCTTTCGTACTGATCTCCAGTTCCGGTACGACGACGCCGACCTGCCAGCCAGCGAAGGGAATGACTTTTCGAGCCAGCACGCGATCGTGCGACACGGCGGACATTGTCAATCCGCCAAGGAGGGCGGGGGTAACATTATCAGGGTGGCCTTCGATCTCGTTTGCAAGACTTAAAAGCAAATCATCTGATAAAGGTTTCTCGATCCAGGCATTCGCGCCGGCCAGGCCCATCAGGATCGCAGAAGAACTGGATCCCAGGCCGGAATTGCCGGGAAACAGGTTGCGACAATGGAAATGGAGACCCGGGTTGTCCTGGCCTGAAACAGCAAATAAATAATTTGCTGACCGAACAACGAGATTGCGGACATCAGCAGGCAGGGTGTCGGCTCCAAATCCTTCTATTGAGATCGTAATATTTTCGGATCTCAAATCGAGAGTGACTTCAGATTCGTTCCAGATAGATAAGGCCAATCCCAGGGTATCAAAACCCGGGCCAAGATTAGCCGTCGTTGCGGGCACGCGAAGGAGCTTTTTCA
>JBFGQG010000535.1:0-2747 GCA_041564295.1 Anaerolineales bacterium
CCAGAATCACCTTGAACGCTTCGGTCGCGGCGCCTGCAACCGCGGGCGGGAGCGCGGCTGAAAAAATATAGGCCCGGCATGCATGGCGGAGGTACTTGATCAACTCAGCTTTGCCGGCGATGTAACCACCGACCGCTGGGATCGTCTTGCTGAGCGTCCCCATTTTCAAGTCGATGGTATTTTCCAGGCCGAAATGCTCTTCGATCCCGCGCCCTGTTTTCCCGAGTACGCCGACGGAATGCGCTTCGTCGATCATCAGCCATGCCTCGTGTTTCTTGCAGAGCTCGACGACCTTCGGAAAATCAATGATGTCCCCATCCATTGAAAAGACAGAGTCGGCGATGACGAGTTTAGCTGCATTTTCTGGAACCGATTCGAGCTTCTTTTCCAAGTCATCCATATCGTTATGCTTGAAACGAAGGAACTTCGCGCCCGACATCAGGCAGCCGTCGACGATGCTGGCGTGGTTCAACTTGTCTGAAAGGACAAAATCGTTGCGACCCACCAGAGCAGAGATGACACTCAAGTTGGTTGCATAACCCGATGAGAATGTCACAGCGGCTTCGGCGTGCTTGAAATCAGCGATTGTTGCTTCCAGCTCTTCGTGGATTGGCAAAGAGCCGGCCAATGACCGCACTCCGTGGGTTCCGGTCCCGTACTTTTCAACCGCCTTAATTGCCGCTTCATTGATCCGCGGGTGGCCAATCAAACCCAGATATGAATAAGAAGCATACATGCCCATTTCCCGGTCGCCGACAAGGACGCGCCCGCCGCCGCGGATCTCCTGGACTGGCCGGTTGTAGAAATATAGACCCTGCGAAGTGATATCGTCTACCCGGTCGTTGAGGAAACCCATGCGGAAAGTGACATTATCCTGCCAATTGAAATCCATCTAATACTCCTGAATTGACTGCCGAAAATCTATGCGTTATCCACCCGAACTGGTTGGTCTTTACAGTCAAGAAATGAAAATTCGAAATGCGGGGTAAGTGTAGTGGAGGGACATTGAAAAGTCAACATAAATCATCGTTCAAGCTCCCTGGACGACGAACCAACTGTATCAACCGACCAGGGCTTTAAGATCGTCCTCATTGAGCACTTTGACGCCAAGGTCCGTGGCTTTTTCCAATTTAGAACCGGCGTTCTCCCCTGCCAAAAGGTAATCCGTGTTTTTGCTGACTGACCCCGTTACTTTTCCGCCGTATTTTTCGATCAGACTTTTGATTTCACCTCTCGGCACACTCAAAGTACCGGTTATCACGAAAACGAGGCCTGTCAATACCTGCGGGTGATCACTTATTTCATCGCGCGCAGCAACCGGCCAGAATCCGGCAGCTTTGAATTTTTCGAGCAATTTCCGGTTGGATTTTCTGGAAAACCAATCGACGATTGCCTGAGCAATGTTCGGGCCGACTCCTTCGATGGTAACGAGATCCTCCAGGGAGGTGTTCGAGAGCTGGTCCAGGTCTTTATACACTTTGGTCAGATCGTTTGCCATCACCTCACCGACACCTCGAATGCCCAGCGCCGTTAAGAATCGAGAAAGCGGCTGATCTTTCGATGCGGAGATCGATTCCAGGAGGTTGTCAGCCTTTTTCTCGGCGAAACCTTCAAGGCGCATCAGATCGTCTCGCTTCAAGGTGTACAGGTCTGCCGGATCCTTTACAAGACCTTCATCTACGAGTTGTTCGACGATTTTGATCCCCAGGCCGACGATGTCCAATGCGCCGCGCGAAACAAAGTGCTCCAGTGTTCGAACCAGCTGAGCCGGGCAGGATGGATTGATACAATACCAGGCGACTTCACCTTCTATATTTTCAACCGGTTCTCCACAGGAGGGGCAAACGGCCGGAGGAGTGAAAGGTTTTTCAGACCCCGTGCGTGCCTCAACGACAGGCCCGATTACGTAAGGAATAACGTCTCCAGCGCGCTTCAGCATCACGCGGTCGCCGATTCGGATGTCTTTCTCTACCAGGTAATCAAAATTATGGAGGGTGGCCTGCCGGACGGTCACTCCGCCGATCTCGATAGGGTCCAGGATTGCGTAAGGCGTAAGCACACCTGTCCGGCCCACGTTAACCCCTATATCGAGCAGGACAGTGCTGACTTCCTGCGCAGGGAATTTGTAAGCGACCGCACCGCGCGGGTCTTTACCGACCACACCCAGATCCTGAAATAATGCGTGGTCGTTGACCTTGATGACCATACCGTCGATTTCGAAATTCAGACTTGAACGCTTTTGGGCCCATATCGCCAATTTGGGTTCGATCTCGGGAAGACTGCGGTGGAGAGAAGCCTGAGGAACAGGGAATCCCATTGCCTTTAGAAATTCTAGCGTTTCCCATTGCGTCTGCGGCACTTCACCCTCGGCATGCACGACCTGGTAGATCAATATCGCCAGCGGGCGTGTTGCAGTGAGCTGTGGGTCTAACTGCCTGAGTGTGCCTGATGCCGTATTACGTGGGTTAACGTAGGTTTTTTCCCCGGCTTCTTCAAGCCTCTGGTTGAGTTTTGCAAATTCATCGAGGAAAAAGAATGCTTCTCCGCGAACCACGAGGTAGGGGGGTGGTTTCGAGGTTACCTTTTTTTCGCCGGGTTTTTGGACCGGGATTTTCAGTGGCAGCGACTGGATCGTACGCAGGTTCGGCGTGATATCTTCACCGATTTCCCCGTTTCCACGCGTGGCTCCCTGCACAAAATAGCCGTCACGATAATGCAGAACAACGGACAGTCCATCCAGCTTCGGC
>JBFGQG010000536.1:0-2741 GCA_041564295.1 Anaerolineales bacterium
CGCACATGCTGGCCAAAACGCTCACCGACCGCCACAATGCAAACCCTGCGAAGCTCGGCATGGCGATCGCCGAGGTGCTGCGGCGGCAGCTCGAGCGGATACCAGCCGATGTCGTCCAGATCGACGAAGCCAACATCAGCGGCCATCCCGAAGACTCCGATTGGGCGGCGGAAACCGTCAACCATGTCCTCGACGGAATTCAGGGCCGGCGGGGCGTCCACATCTGTTTCGGCAACTACGGGGGACAACCGTTTCAGCGGGGCCACTGGACGAACCTGCTGCCCTTCTTGAATCGACTCCGCACCCATCACCTGCTGCTCGAGTTCGCCCGGCGCGGCTATGACGAGTTGTCCTTGTTCAAGGATCTCGACCCGCGGATCGGTCTGGGGCTGGGAGTTGTCGACATCAAAGACAACGAGGTGGAAAGCCCCGATGAAATTGCCTCTCGCATCGAAAACGCCTCCCATGTTCTGGGCGAAGAGCGCATCCATTTCATCAACCCGGACTGCGGATTCTGGATGCTGAACCGCTCCGTTGCGGACAGAAAGATGCACGCCCTGGTGGCGGGCCGGGATCGGTTTTACGGCCGTCAAAAGACAACGTGAGCGGGCCGAAGACTGGCTCTATTCGAGGCGCCGTACGGGCAAGGTCGCCAGTTGATCGTCTCGGGTGAGAAGCGCCAGGGCAGCGAAAAGGTGATCGGCTATCCTTTCGAGGGCTACTGGCAGGATCTCGGGCGCCAGGATGATTACGAGCAAGCCATTGCGGACTTCGATTCGATCCGGCAGGAAATCCTTGGAGAAACCGAATGAACTGGAAAGTGCCCCTCGCCGACCTGGATTACGGCCTCGACGAAGAAGAAGCGGTTCTGGATGTGCTGCGCAGCCGCTGGTTGACGATGGGTGGTGTGACTCAAGAATTTGAACGTTGCTTTGCCGGATTGACCGGGTCGAAATTTGCATTCGCCGTTTCAAACGCCACAGTAGCCCTGCACCTGGCCTGTGAAGCGCTCGGTGTGGGGCCTGGCGACGAGGTCATCGTTCCGTCGCTGACTTTTGTTGCGACCGCCAACGCAGTCCAATACACAGGAGCGGAAGTCCGTTTTGCCGAAATCCTGGGCCCGCATGATTTGAACATCTCACCGGATGCGATCGAAGCGCAGATCACGCCCCGGACAAAAGCGATCATCGTTGTCCATTACGCCGGGTACCCGTGCAAAATGGCAGCAATCCGTGAAATCGCCCGAAAGAACGGGCTTGTACTTATTGAGGACGCTGCACACGCCCCGGGTGCTTCGCTGGACGGAATCGCACTCGGCGCATGGGGCGACGTGGGCTGCTTCAGTTTCTTTTCCAACAAAAATCTGTCTACAGGTGAGGGTGGCATGCTCGTCACCGATCGAGACGATGTGGCTGAGCGCGTGCGCTTGCTGCGCTCGCACGGGATGACCAGCCTGACATGGGACCGCCACAAAGGCCATGCTTACAGCTACGACGTCGTCGTGCAGGGCTACAACTACCGCATCGACGAGATCCGGTCTGCGCTCGGGTTGGTTCAGCTTGAAAAGCTTGGAATGAACAATGCCCTGCGGGAAAAATACACCAGGATGTATTGGGATGAACTATCAGAGACGGATGTCGGGCTGCCATTCATGAACTCGGACGGAAAGCCGGCATACCATATATTCCCGATGCTGCTGCCGGCCGGCACCGATAGAAAAGCTTTCATCGATGCACTGCGGTCGGAGGGGATCCAGACCAGCATCCATTATCCGCCTGTGCACACGTTTTCTCTTTATCGTGAGAGATATCCTTCGATCGAAATGCTGCTGACTGAATCAATAGCCGCACATGAAGTGACTCTACCGCTCTATCCTCAAATGGGGCGTGACAGAGTCGAATTTGTCTGTGGAGCTGTTAAGAAGCAGCTCGCTATGCTTGCTTCAATATAATTTTTCTCCGATCTAGACCTTTTTATGCAATTAAAAGACAAATCATAAACCGGTGCCAATTTCCGAGCAACAATGTACAATAGATCACGATATATCATCCAAAAAAAATTGAATTATTCTTTATTATCCTCCAGGTATTCCTCGGACTTATACCAGAATACCGCTAACTATTTATCAGCTATAATTGTGCAAAATGATCGATTCCAACAATAATCACAATCATTTCAACTCATATTCGGAACCGGCAGATTCGATTTTCTCCCCGGCGCTCTCAGACGATATCCGGCGGTACATGGGAATGCTCTGGCATTGGTCATGGCTCATCGCTCTCTTCTTAATCGCCGGTGCTGTGGTCGGCTATGTAACGAGCAGCCGCGAAACGCCTGTCTACCGCGCCGCTGCGACGATCTGGATCAGCGAATCGCGCACCCTCAACGAATACGCAAACATCCTTGCCAGCGAACGCCTCGCGCAGACATATGCGCAGCTAATGATCCAGAAACCCGTGTTTGAGGGCGTAATTGAAGAGCTGAACCTGAAAATCTCTTCTACAGCGCTGAAAAAAATGGTCTCGGTCGCTGTCGTTGAAGACACCCAGCTGTTGTTAATTCAGGTTGAGGATACGGACCCTGTCAGGGGCGCGCAGATCGCCAATACGATCGGCCTGGTTTTCGCCAGGATCAACCAGGAATTCCAGGCCAGCCGGTATTCTGAATCGAAAGTGACGCTTACCGAACAGCTCAACCAGGTCGACCAGCAGATCCAGGACCTGAACCAGAAGCGTGTGGAC
>JBFGQG010000537.1:0-2741 GCA_041564295.1 Anaerolineales bacterium
CTCCGAAGGACCTCGCGAAGGTTCACCTTCGCGAGGTCGCTCATATATTTTCAACTATTTACCGGCCACCGATCACCGCAATATATGCGGTAACCCATTCGTGGTAAGGTACACATTCCCCACCTGCACCGAAGCAGTCTGAAGTCGGCGTTTTCCAGAAAGCAATCTTTTCGAAGTTGTCCAGTCCGTTTACCGTACAGCCTTCATCGCCAAGCAGTTCATTGCCTTTACATGCTGAAAGTACGACTGGAACTGAACCGAACCACGCCGCCAGGTCTCCCTGAAGTTTGGGATTGATTGAGTGTTCGAGCCACATGTACGCACAATTCGGGTGCGGAGCATCTATGTGCATCATCGTCGTATCCGCCCACCCTGTTGCCCCTTCCACAGGGATTACACTTGCTACAGGCACATTGCTGAACTGCAGGAAGTTTACCTGGAACGGCCAGGAGGAAGATGCTGCAACGCCTTCATTCGTGAAATCATCCATCTGGATGAAGGCATCGTGCCAGTAACGTCCGACGATTGTGCGCTGCTGGCGAAGCAGGTTTAATGCGGCTTCGAATTGCTCTCGGTTGAGCGCATACGGGTCTTCAATACCGAGTTCAGGACTGTGATACTTGAGATATAGGGCTGCGTCGGCGACATAGATCGGTCCGTCGAATGCCTGGACACGGCCTTTGTTGGATGCACCATCGGGGAGAATCATTTCTTCGAAGACCACGTCCCAGCTTGTGGGCGTTTCGTCTCCGAAGACTTCTGAATTGTACATCAAGACGTTCGAACCCCACTGATAAGGCACGCCGTAATGTTTACCGTCGACAGTGTGCCAGGGGGCGTTCTGCAGGCGTTCGTCGATCGTTCCCCAGCTTGGGACAAGGTCGATATTTACCTCCTGCACACGCTCACCGGAGATCAGGCGAAGACTTGCATCACCTGATGCCGTGACGAGATCGAAACCGCCTTCATTCATTAAAGCGACCATTTCATCCGAGGTGGCTGCGACTTTAACATTCACTTTACAGCTTGTCGCTTCTTCGAAATCTGTCACCCAGTCGAAGGCTGGATCCGTATTGCCGCGCTCGATATATCCTGCCCAGGCGATGATATCCACCTGGCCTTCGCCCTCGCCGATTTCGGTCATTGGTCCGCCGGTCTCTTCCGGAACTTCAGCCGTTCCGGTTTCGCCGCCGGCACAAGCGCCGAGTACGAGGCTCATAAGAATCAATACAGTACACAACAACTGCTTCGAGTTCATTTCTCACTTCCTCCAGGTTATTTTATAATCAAACAGGGTTGTATTTTGCCGTGGTGCAGGATGTAATGCATTTATTTTATAGGCGCCTCCAGGAATAATCTGGACCAGCAGCAGCGCAGCTGCCGATCATTGAGCACCAAGTGTTTTGTGCAGCGCGTTTTCAAATATTCTAAGAGCATCATTGATCTGCGACTCAGTGACGACCAGGGGAGGAATCCAGCGGATCGTGTTGTCCCACGCGCCGCATGTCAGGAGCATCAGCCCATCATCCAGACATGCGTGCGCTACGGCTTTTGCTGTCGATTTATCCGGTTTGCCATGTTCTGTCGTGAACTCACTGCCGATCATCAGGCCAAGTCCGCGGACATCTCCGATAGAAGGATAGCGTTCCTGCAGCTGGCGCAGGCCCGTCATCAACTGCTGACCGCGTTCTTTGGTATTTGCCAGCATATTTTCTTCTCGCATGGCCTTGATGGTTGCGGCAGCGGCAGCGGTAGCGACGGCATTTCCACCGTAAGTGCCGCCATGAGAACCGGGGATCCACTTTTCCATCAATTCTTTACTTGCGAACACACCTGAGATCGGCATGCCGGAAGCGATTCCCTTTGCCGCGACAACGATGTCCGGTAGAAAATCAAAATGTTCGAAACCGAACCAGCGACCTGTTCGCCCGAAGCCGGACTGTACCTCGTCCGCGATCAGGAGTATTCCGTGCGCATCGCATCGCTCTCGAAGCCCAAGCATGAACGACCTGGATGGAACGACATAACCGCCTTCACCGAGTACTGGCTCGATCAAAACCGCTGCGGTCTCGGTAGGGGCAGTTTGTGTCTGGAAAAGCAAGTCGAGTTCATCCAGACACCATCGTGAGGTTTCTTCTTCCGGCCAGCCGTAGCGGTATGCATACGGATAAGGAGCGACGTATACACCCGACATCAATGGCTGGTAGCCGGCGCGGTAAATCGTCTTTGATGTTGTTAAAGACATTGTGCCGATCGTCCGTCCGTGAAAGCTGCCTTGAAATACGACTATGTTCGTCCTTCCTGTCGCCGCGCGGGCTAGTTTGACGGAGCCTTCTACAGCTTCTGCACCGGAGTTGCTGAAAAAGAAACTATCAATCGATTCCGGGACAACCTGGCGCAGCTCGTTTAAAAGGCGCACCATGGCCGGGTGGTAAACGATGTTTAATTGGCCATGAATGAGTTTCCCGGCCTGCTCCCGGATTGCGGCGACTACCTGGGGATGGCAGTGTCCAGTATTCGTGACCCCGATGCCGCAGGTGAAGTCCAGGTATGCCTTACCTTCAGGATCGTAAATATACGCGCCCTCTCCGCGTTCAGCAATGATTTCAGTGTAGCGCGACCATACAGGTGACAGGTATTTCTTTAAGGTAGTATCCATTTTTTTATCGATTCTGCTTCCAGATTAACTGCCTATTCCGAATTTTCGGGTTTGCTTTCTCGTGAAATCCTCTAAATGCTGC
>JBFGQG010000538.1:0-2733 GCA_041564295.1 Anaerolineales bacterium
CCTCCGCCTGTTCGTGGAAGACCGCCCGCCGGATCGCTTCTGGGCTAAGGGTGGAGAGTGCGGCCAGGGAGAGGCGCGGCCCGATCCCGCTGACGCCCAGCATCATTTCGAAAAATTCCTTCTCTTCGCGAGTCTCAAATCCGAAGAGGGTCAGGGCGTCCTCGCGAACAACCAGGTAAGTGTGGAGAAATAGCTCCTCTCCAGGAACTGCCCCGTCGATGATCCGACCGGGCACGTAGACCTGCAACCCCAGGCTGCCGGAAGCGCCGCCAAGGCTGATTACGAGAGAATCGTTCTCTTTGTAGAGGATCTTACCTTTAATACTCGCAATCATTTTCGAAGTTACCTCGTATCGTTGAATAGTGACCGGGATTTCCGGGAGTGCAGGTGGCAGATCGCCACGGCGAGTGCATCTGCCGCGTCATCCGGCCTGGGGATATCTTCCAGGTTCAGCAGCGCACGGACCATCTGCTGGATCTGCCTTTTATCTGCTTTTCCGTATCCCGCGATCGCCTGCTTGATTTCGAGAGGCGTGTATTCGGACACCTCGAGCCCGGCCTGTGCGAGGGCCACGAGCGCTGCACCACGCCCCTGCGCGACCGAAATTGCCGTGGTCACATTTTTTTGGAAAAACAACTTCTCCACAGCCGCTGAAGCCGGCGTGTGGAGAAGGAGGATTTGTGTCAGCTCAGTGTAGAGCTGCGCCAGGCGATTGGCCATGGGCGTTTTTGCAGGGGTCGTGATCACACCGTAGCCGACAGCTTGCAGAGAGCCGTCTGCGGCTTCCCGGACGAGGCCATACCCGGTTGTAGCGGTTCCGGGATCTAATCCTATAACGAGCATGCCGGATCAGGCGGTCTCGAACTGCAGCATGACTTCATCGGAGATGGCAAGGTTCGAATAGACGTTCTGCACGTCATCGAGATCTTCCAACATCTCTATGGTGCGCATCACCTTCATCGTGGACTCGATGTCCAATTCGACTTCATGATTGGGGACCATACGCAGACCGGAGTCTTCGACCTGGATGCCCTGGGCTTCGAGTGCATCGCTGATTTGCTTGTAGAAATCAACTTCCGCAGTAATCTCTATCACTCCATTCGACTCGGTGACATCATCTGCACCGGCGTCGACGGCGAGTTCGAAGATTTCGTCAAAATCATTGTTATCGGCAGGCGCCTGGAAAAAGGCCATGCGCGCGAACTGCCAGGCGACTGAGCCTCCTTCCCCGAGGCTGCCGCCGTACTTGTTGAGGATATGGCGGAGTTCTGCAACTGCGCGGTTGCGGTTGTCGGTGACCACTTCGATGATCAGTGCAACACCGTTTGCGGCGTAACCCTCGTAGGACGCTTCTTCGAATGCGTTGCCTTCCTTGTCCTCACCAGTGCCGCGTTTTATCGCCCGTTCGATGTTGTCCTTTGGCATATTGGCTGCGCGGGCTTTATCCATAGCGAGGCGCAGGCGAATATTGGATTCGGGGTCGCCGCCGCCGTCTCGAGCTGCGATCACGATTTCTTTCGTCAGGCGTGTGAAGATCTTGCCTCGCTTCGCGTCGACGGCGCCTTTTTTACGTTTAATGGTTGACCATTTAGAATGTCCGGACATGACTTCTCTCCATATCTTGAGAAGGATTTTCCGAAATTATACCTCGACTTACGCGCTATAATCCCGGTATGGACTCATTCAGCCTCTCCAGGCTGGCAGAAATTGCCAGGGCGCTGAGCAATTATCGCGATATTGAGGACCTGATCCGGATGATCGTCGGCGCTGCCGCAGAGTTGACGCGGGCAGAAGGCTGTTCTCTTCTTTTATTTGATGAACCGGAAAAGGTACTCTATTATGCGGCAACGACCTGGAATGATGACAACGTTTCGCGCCGAAATGCAGTTGAAACCTACGAAATACCGCTAGAAATGGGCGTAGCAGGTTGTGTGTTCAAAACCCGTAAGTCCGTTTTCGCTCAGCAACCAGGGGATAAGGCGCTGATGCACCCGGCGATCCTGGCGCTTATACCGGGTGGGGTAAAAACGATCGCTGCAGTCCCGGTCGAATACCAACAAACGCCGATCGGCATCCTGGAATGTTTTAATGCCAGCGAAGGCAGTTTTGATCAGAGTGATCTCGAGGTGCTGGAAACACTGGCCTCGATGGCGAGCATTTCCATCTACAACGCCCACCTGATGGATAAAAACCGCAGCACGTTCGGCGGGTTGGCGGATTTTGAAAAAAAGCAGGAAGACTTCATCGCGATCGCATCGCATGAATTAAGGACGCCCCTGGGGGTGATTATCGGTCACACGGCCCTTCTCCAGGAAATCGCGGACCCCGAGATTGCCCAGCAGTTGGCCGTGATCGCGCGCAATGCCAGGCACCTGAAGGAAATCATCGAAAACCTGACGACAATCAGGGAATCCGGCAGCCAGGCCGTTCGCCCGAGAATGCAGGCAGTTTCTTTGAAGCGGCTGGTCACGGAATGCGTCAGGAAGCTCATGCCGGAGGCGATTTTGGCCGGAGTCGGGCTTCTGCCCGTCCTTCCGAGCGCAGACGTCCATGTGATCGGCGATTATGAGAAGCTGTCGATCGTATTAACCAACCTGGTCACGAATGCAGTGGCTTATTCCTCCGGCAGACCGCAGGCCCAGGTGGACGTTATCATGCGCCAGAAAGGTTATCGCGGCGAGGTTGCCGTAGCAGATAACGGGATCGGCATCTCGGAAAAAGACCAGCGGCACA
>JBFGQG010000539.1:0-2732 GCA_041564295.1 Anaerolineales bacterium
AGCCATGATCGTCACAACATTTAAGGTGAAAGGGTATTCATGTTCGTCCCCTCGATAAGCCGTGGGCAGATAATGCGGCAGGCTGACATCATCGGTGCTATTCAGCCCAAGTGCAGCCAGTTCATCCCCAGATTTTGCCCCAATCAAACAGAAGAGCTCCCGGCTGTAAAAATCAAAATAACCATCTCGAGGGGAGTACCGGCGGTCTCGCCCAACGATTTCATTGACCCATTTTTGGCTTCCTCTACGTGCGAAACGGTAACCTGGGGTAATCCAGACCCCAAGATTCTTGATCGTCTCCCATCCTGCTTCAGCCGTTTCTCCAGCTGCATCCAGGGTGGGTCTCAGGCGGTAGCGCAAGAGACTTTCATAGGTTCTCCACGGAAACGCATCAGAAACGGGGCCTCCCATTTGCGCAGCCACACGAAGAAAGAAGTCGCCGACGGGTAACGTATTATGTCGTCGTTGGATAACCGGCTGCCGCAGGCCAACGCCCGGATATCCCAGTCCTTCAAAATAGTGGTCTTCATAACGCTCCAGAAAGGTCGGCTCTGGTAGCACGAGGTCTGCATAGGCAGCACTCTCATCCAGGAAAGAACTGAAAGATACCACCAGCGGCACCTTGTCGAAGGCGTCTATGAACTTGCTGCCACCGGGGGTTTCAAAAACCGGATTTGAATCGTATAAGAAAAGCACTTCGACTGGATAACCGCTCAGAATGCGGTCCGCAACGGCCTGGTAGGCGTTAAAACCGAGTGGAAATTGTGAGCCGCTGCCATCAATTCTCTCGGCCTTGCAACCCGTTTCAGCGACCGGGTCGCCTGCCATCGCCGGCCAATCGTGAAAGGACGGGTACCGTTGGGTGAGAATACCGCCCGGTGTTTCAATAGAACCTACGAGTGCGTTCAGCATATGGACGGCCATTGCAGCGTAGACACCGCCCATCGTCCCGTTCAGCAGGCCGCCTTTTCCCGGCAGGATTGCGATGGAAGGTGTATTGCCGGCAAATTCACCTGCGAGCCGCGCAATCGTTGTGGAAGCTACGCCTGTAATTTCAGCAACTTTGTCCGGTGGGTATTCTTCCAACACAAAGGACTTAAAGCCTTTGATCAGCCTCGTTCCTGTTTCGTCGGGAAAATCCTCGAATCCGAAACTGTAGTTTTGGATGAAATCTGGATCGATAAGGCCTGAACGGATGATCACATGCGCCATCCCCAGCGCCAGTGCGCCGTCTGTACCCGGGTTGATTGGAATCCACTCATCCGCTTTAGCGCCGTTGACGCCCTGCCTTGGGTCAATCACCACGACTTTTCCTCGTTCTGCGCGCCCTTGCCGGATGTACGATATCCCCGATACCATGCGCTGCACGAAGGGTCCGGCCTCCAACAGGCTGGCTCCAAAGGACAAAATGTAATGCGCGTTCTCAATATCGTACGCCGGGAGGTCGTAAACCCCCTGCGTAAGATACATCGCCAATTTCGCCGCTGCAACATTCAGACTTTCTTTTGAGACCACATTCGGCGAACCAAATGCGCCCATGAACCGTTTGAAAAAGGGTTCTAGCTGGCCTCGTGCTTCGCCATGCAATAAAACGGCTCTTTCTGGATGCCCGCTGCTGCGCAGCCCATTCAAGGATTCCGCAACCTGTGTAATAGCCTCGTCCCAGGTAATCGGTTCCCATTCACCGGAACCTCGCTCTCCCACCCGCCGTAATGGCTCCCCTAACCGATCTGGGTTGTAAAGCAATTCCGGGGCAGCCTGTCCTTTCGGACAAAGTGCGCCTTCATTGATCGGATGCATCGGGTTCCCTTCAAGCTTCACAACATGGCCATCTGCCACCCGTGTCAGGATTCCACAACCACTCGGGCACAGCAAACAAACACCGGGGACGATAACATCATTCAGCGAGGTGTACAGCGTGCCTCCATCTGAAGCAGCAACTCGCCGCCAACCTTGCCTGGACTGAACGCCACCTGCGACTACAGCGCTGCCTGCAGCAATGGCAGAAAGTTTAAAGAACTCACGTCGGGTCAACTGCCTGGGCATCTTATTTCTCTCCGCAAATAAGTTGATCGTTTACCGGTTCGCAAACGAACCTCGCAGGATCCAGTCCATAACTGGCCGGGATCGAAATTTCACCCACGCTCAGCTGGGCGGAAAACTCTACGAGACTATCCAGCTGTTCTACAGTAAACCGATCCTCAAAAGACGGCATCCCTAATTCAGGGATCCCGTAGAGAATGAAGGAACGAATCGCAGGTTTCGAGATACCAACTCCCGCGATGTTTACCGCAAAAAGCCCTTCTGCCCTCAACCCATGACAGCCAGCACATGCAATATCGTACAGTTCGAGACCATCTGTGATTTCGGCAGGGGCTGCCAGGACTCCAGGTAGACTTGGAACAGCATCCGGCCGGCCCGCCGCTGCCCATAACAACCCACGCAGCGTGCGCGGCCCCCCTCCCCCCGGATTAACATGACATGTACCGCACGATTCACCAGTCCGATTCGTGTATTCGGGTAAGGCATGGGCTAAACGCACACCTCCGGCTAATTGCGTTACCGTAAAAAACGTGACCAGACCGGTGAAAATAATGAGCAGGATTTGCCCGGTGCGAATAAGGTTGGACTTATTTCTCATCAACATTGCACGTTCCTGTTCAATATAAAGAAATCACGAAAGGAGATTGGGGCAGCCCGGTCAATCGCACACCAGGCTACCCTGGGTTATC
>JBFGQG010000540.1:0-2729 GCA_041564295.1 Anaerolineales bacterium
CAGATTGGACATAGCCCAGACAATGACCGGTCATATTACCCGTCTTTGTTTTTCCCTCAACCGCACTCCTGCAGTCATTCTGCACTAGCCGGGTTATATGACGCCAGAAAGCCAATAAATGCCTCGCAATTTTAGGCCCTGCAGAGCCAGGCGTTGTAAAATAAACGCACGCAAAATCTAAACATGCTGCCGCACACGGAGATGCCTATGACTAAAAAATCTCGTATCCAATCCGTTGAGCGTGCCACTAACCGTCCCTGGGAGGAGTGGCTGCAGTTCATGGACGGCATCAACGCCAGGGATTTGAGCCATCACGAAATCGCGACAAAAGTATTGGAAGAACTCGAAGGCAAGGTTGATAATACCGGATGGTGGGCGCAATCAGTGACGGTTGCATACGAACAATACATCGGACGCCGGCTCCCCGGGCAGCGACACGACGGAACATTTCAGACCAGCGTCAGCAAGACGACACCACTCGGTATGCAGGACCTCATGGATAAATGGGTCAATTTTGCCGCCGCCGATGAAGAGGTGCTCGCTGAAATCGCCGGCGAAGTGCGGGTAAGCGGCACGGAAAACCGCATCACATGGCGCACGAAGGCTCCTGACGGCTCATCCATCAGAGTCACCAGTGAGCCTAAAAAGGATGGATCTGCGTCGATTATCGTGAATCTCATTGCACTGCAGACTCATGAACTCAGTCTCGAGGCAAAGTCTAAATGGTCGGCCATACTGAAGCGATTTTTGAACGGTCTTTAGATTTAAGCCAACAGGTTTATAATTCGTTAATCGTATAATTCAATCAATGCCCTTTCAGGAACGCTTGATTGGAAATCCCGACCGGTCTTATTGACTTTCTCATCCTTAGAAATTAGAATTTGATTAGTAGAAGCTGTTCCTGTCATGATTCACATATTCGAAGTTCAACTTAGATCTGGGGCCAGATATTGAAAATGCCTCAAGCTGTTTCTTGGTCATTACCAGTAAATCTTGTCGCCTATCTGATTTCCGCGCCATGTTGAAATGGCGCGTTTTTATTTAAATTCACTGACTACATCTGCTGTGTTAGTGCCAATATTAATGATGCTGGTCCTAAGAATTTAAAGGAGGTGGTTTTCAGCACAAATACGGTTTCCTATAAAGGTTTGGAAAATCCAAACTGAATGCAAACTCCCGAGATCTGATGATTTCCTATCCGGATCTACTCCGGAGGGATAATCCCACCAGGAGGAGAGAAAGATGAAACAAAAAAGAATAGTCGTCTCTTTTTTAATGGTCGTTCTGTTAGGTTTGATTGTATTAGCTGGATGCCAGCCGGAAACGATCATCGAGACACAGGTGGTGGAAGTAGAAAAGATCGTCACCCAGGAAGTTGAAGTCCTAACAGAGGTCGAGAAAGTGATCACCCAGCAGGTTGAGGTACTGGTCGAAGTGGACCCCTTCCCGGAGGGCACCACGCTGCGGATTCTCCAATGGAGCCACTTTGTACCCCAATACGACACCTGGTTCGACCCATTCGCCAAGGCATGGGGTGAAGCAAACGGTGTCGAGGTCATTGTCGACCACGTCAATATTGCCGATCTGAACCCTAGTCTTTCCGCTGCCCTCGATGCAGGTGAAGGCCCGACGATTGTAGAACTGCCGCTGGCAGGTTCGTTATTCGTTGAAGGCTTGCGGGACCTGACGGACCTGAATATGAGAGCGCAGGAACTCTTCGGACCGCAGGCCGATACCTGCACGGCAGTCTCATTCCTGCCTGCTGCTTCATTGTGGTACGGCTTCTGTCACGGTTGGGTTCCTGATCCAGGCGATTATGACATCGCCATGTGGACGGAAGCAGGCTTCCCGAACGGTCCAGAGACCTATGACGACCTGCTGGTAGGCGGCGAGTTCATCAAAGAGAACTTCGGAGTTCCGATGGGGTTAGGGCTTTCTCCGGAAATCGACTCGAATATGGCGATGCGGGCGATCATCTGGTCGTTCGGCGGTTCGATCCAGGACGAGAATGAATGCGTTGTCATCAACTCGCCTGAAGTTATCGAAGCAACCAACTACCTCGTCGACCTCTACAACCGGACGATGACGGAAGAAGTTTTCAGCTGGAATGCCGCATCAAACAACCAGGGTCTGATTGCAGGCGAACTGTCCTACATCCTCAACTCGATCTCCGCATACCGCAGTCTGCAAAAAATTGATCCTGCGGCGGCCGATAACATCGGCTTTACCCAGGCCTTGAAAGGACCGCGAGGAGACCAACACGCTTCGGCTCACCTCTGGTATGTTTACGTTGTTCCCAATTACGTTGAGGAAGGCCCGGAACTCGATGCAGCGTACGCTTTCATGCTGCACCACACAGCGAACTATAACCAGGCGGTCTTCAACAGCGAACTGTACAACTTCCCGGCTTTTGCAAGCACAGTTCCACAATTAGAGGGATGGGTAAACAACGATCCGTTCGGATCTCGTCCGGCAGACAAACTGTCAGTCCTCCTGACCGCAAAGGACTGGGTGACCTATCTTGGCTATCCTGGTCCGTCAAATCCGGCCGTTGCTGAAGTATATGCCACCAACATCATCCCAACGATGATGGGCAAAGCTGCTCTTGGCGAACTCACGCCTGAAGAGGCAGTTGCCGAGGCCGAAGCCCAGATCAACGATATCTTCGCGAAGTGGCGCGATAAGGGTTTCGTCGGTTGCACGGACGGGTAACCCGGCTCCAGGCCGTC
>JBFGQG010000541.1:0-2729 GCA_041564295.1 Anaerolineales bacterium
CGCATGGCTTCATTATAGTGATCACGAGGATTTTTGCCACAAAGGCAGAAAAGAAGAGTGACTGTATAGAGATTGGTACTCTACGGAGCCGGATTAAGTCACGCGAACCACCGTGTCTCCGCAAAGCCTGACCAGGTCCTGCGGCGATAGACGAAATACGGCATGCGGCGTGCCTGCTGCCGCCCATATTTCTTCAAATTCTAGTAAATCTTCGTCAATCAAGGTCGTGATCGGCTCCGCATGGCCAACTGGTGGGACGCCGCCGATCACGAAACCTGTGTGCTTGCGCACGAATTCCGGGTCTGCCAGAATGACCTCCTCGCCGATAAGCCCTCCAATTCGCGCGATATCAACCCGGTTTATCCCGCTGGCGATGACCAGGACCGGTTGTTTCGTAATTTTCTTTTTGAAAACGAGGGATTTTGCTATTTGTGCAACGGTCGTGCCGATAGCTGCAGCGGCTTCAACGGCGGTCCGCGTACTGCCGGGCAATTCTACGACTGTCAATGGGATGCCGCTCGCGTTAAGCGTTTCCTGGACGTACTGAGCGCTCTTTTGAAGGTCTCGGTTCAATTCGCAAGCTCCTTTTCAGGGGACGACGATCTCTATGAAAATCGGATCGCCGAATGTTTCGCCTGATGGTCCCACAGCCTGCCAGGCTGACCGGTATATGCCAGGCTCTGCAGGAGCGGTGAATATAATCCGCACAGTTGCTTCTGATCCGGCAAGGGCCGGGTAAAGTGCCTGTGGGCTGGAACTGCCCATTTCTGCGCCGGTGATCAGAACGAGCTTGTAGCCCTGATCCCAATTGCAGGTACCGCTGTTGAGCACCTTCCAGCGTTTGTCTATTTGAGAGCCGGGGGATACGGCAGTGCCGTCTGGTATCGTAACGTCTGCGCCGAAGGTCAGGTTATTGATGCAGGCCGGGGTCGGTGAAGGGGGGATGTCGGTCGGGATGGGCGAAGCGAGCGGTGTTGGAGTGACGGCGACGGCGGGTGCACTGAACGGGGCAGGAGTATCGCTGTCTGTTGGGGGACTGCATCCGGTCAGCAGGAGGATGCCGGCGAAAAGGACGATGGGAAAGCGCATGCAGGGATTGTACTTGAGGACAGGCATCGTTGTAATGAAAAAGGACAGGTTGTGCTGGCTGAACCAACCTGTCCTGCAAACATCTGATCCTTACGTATAAAACTGAACATTCTCCTTCTCGTTTGAACTTACGCTGGTTGAGAAATTTCTGTAAGCACCCGTATTTCGATCTTTATCGAATTATTCTTCGATGTAATCGTCTTCGTCGTCGGAATCGCCGTTATGAATCGGGGTGATGCCTTCAAGCGCGTGCTGCCGAATAATCGTCTCGATATCAAGCGCCATGTCCGGGTTTTCACGGAGGAACTGCTTGCAATTTTCACGACCCTGGCCGAGTCGGACATCGCCATAGGAGTAGAACGAGCCGCGTTTATCCACAATGTTCATTTCTGTTGCCAGGTCAAGAAGATCGCCGGCCTTTGAAATGCCTTCGTTGTACATGATGTCGAATTCTGCCTGGCGGAAAGGCGGGGCGACCTTGTTTTTGACCACGCGGACGCGCGTGCGGTTACCGATCACTTCTGAACCGACCTTGATCGATTGGATCCGGCGTACATCGAGGCGGACGGAAGCATAGAATTTGAGGGCCTGGCCACCGGTGGTCGTTTCCGGATTACCGAACATTACGCCGATTTTCTGGCGTAGCTGGTTCGTAAAAATTACAGAAGTGTTGGTCTGCTTGATCGCGCCGGATAGCTTCCTGAGCGCCTGTGACATCAGCCGGGCCATCAAGCCCATCTGGGCATCGCCCATATCGCCTTCCAGTTCGGACTGCGGGACCAGCGCTGCAACAGAGTCGATGACGACGACGTCCACCGCACCGGAGCGTACGAGCGCTTCGGTAATCTCAAGAGCCTGTTCGCCTGTATCCGGCTGTGAGATCAACAGGTTCTCCACGTCAACGCCGACTCGGGCTGCATAAGCAGGGTCGAGGGCGTGTTCCATGTCGATGAAAGCGGCCGTGCCGCCCATCCGCTGCGCTTCTGCCACAATGTGCTGGCAGATCGTCGTCTTGCCGGATGACTCCGGCCCGTAAATCTCTGTTATCCGGCCGCGCGGGACGCCGCCGATCCCCAATGCAATATCGAGCGAAAGGGATCCGCTCGGGATCGACTCGACGATGAGGTTGTGCGCCTCACCAAGCCGCATGATCGAGCCGTCTCCATAACGTTTGATAATATCGCCCAGGGCGCTGTCCAGCGCCGCACTGCGATTGTCCTGTGAAGTGTTCGTACTTTTCTTGCGTGCCATTTTATGCTCCTTAGGTCTCACACGAACTTGTCGTGCAGGTTCACAGCCCGGCCAGAGGGGGATTAGCTTGCCCAATCCTCACCATCCAGCACGCAGATAGGAGGTCAGCAGGACAAACCGGTGCTTCACTTGGCTGAAGTTCAGGCTGCGGATATGGGGTTTGTAATTTATTGTAGTACGGATGTTCTATTTGTCAAGGGGCATTTGTCCTGGAAAAAAATGGCGATTCAGACGCCCTGCATCCTGTCATGGCGCCAGCGGGAGCGAACTGCCCGGCGCCGACCTGTCCAATCCGGATCTGGTACGCCAGTATCCGCGCTCGCTGCAGCTTCTGGCACTGCTCCGCCGGGATGTCAACGGACAGGCGCACATGGGCGACAATCCGCTTC